>JAIYAG010000493.1 GCA_027489195.1 Burkholderiales bacterium
GTCGTGCACTTCGCGCTGCTGCCCGGCCTCGCCGCGAGCGGCACGGCGAACGTGACGCCGCTGACCACCGCGATCTCGGCGCTGGCAGGGCCCACCTCGCTGCCGGCCGATCTCGAGGCCTCGCAGCTCGCCGCGCTGTCGCCCGACGCGGTGCGCGCCGCCGCCGAGCAGGTCGGCTTCGCGATCGCGCCGCTGGCCGGGCGCCTCGTGCCGGCCGGCTTCGATCCGCTCGCCACCGCCTTCGAGGCGAACGGGCGCGGCGCCGACCTGCTGCTCGACCACGTCGAGATCACCGTGCGCGAGGATGCCGTCTACATCGCCAACAAGATGGCGGTCGGCGCCGCCGAGGTCGAGGCGACCACCGCCGGCACGGCCCGCATCCCGCGCAGTGCGTCCACCGCGCCCAAGAGCGCGGCGCGCGCGGGCAAGGCGGCCACCGCCGGCGTCACCCAGGTCGCTGACACGGCCACCAACACCGAGGGCTTCGACGACCTGATCGCGCGCTTCACCGCCTGCTTCCGCGTCCCGGCCGCGCAGCGGCTGAGCAACCGCACTCAGGCCTCGGCGACGCTGCATGCGGACTGCGCGGGCCTCGCCGCACCCGGCTACCTGCACAACGGCACCGAGTTCATGGTGCGCTGGGCCCGTGCGCTGAACGCCACCTCGGTCGACACCGCTGCCGGCGCCACCTTCATGCGGCCCGAGGTGCGGCTGCGCATCGCCGAGTCCCCCGAGCGCATCGCGGTGAACCTGAACTTCCGCGACATCGAGGGCAACGGCTACACCACGCCCGAGATCATCGAGCGGCAGGCCGACGGCTCGTGGAAGCTCTACGGCAACCGCCGCGCGGCCGCCGGCTACGTCGAGTCGATGCTCAGCCACCGCACCGACCTCACGCGCGCGCCGGTCTTCCCGACCTGGGGCACCGCGTACAACAACGTCAACACCAGCCAGATCGAGGCGGGCTTCCGGCTCTCCTTCGACCCGCGCCTGAGCTTCGGCAGCGACGGCAGCGTGCAGTACCCGATCACCGACCTCACGACTGCCACCGGCTACGGCGGCAGCACCTATGCGCAGGTCGCCGCCGCCGCGCAGACCGCCGGCCGCACCAGCGTGCGCTGCGTGGTCGTCACCGGGCCCGGACGCTTCGACGCCGGCGGCACCAAGTGGATGGGCTTCTTCCCGCACGGTCTGGTGCTCAAGCGCCCGACGAGCTCGGCGGCGCAGGACTACCTCGCGATCGACGCGAGGCTGTCGCCCGCGGCGCGCCAGGCGCTCGACGCGAAGGCGATCGGCGACACGGTGCCCGAGGCCGGCAACGGCGTGAACACGGGCTTCTGCGGCAACGGCACCACCAGCTCGAGCAGCCCGAACTACTCGGTCGAGGTCGAGGCGCTGCGCAACCAGGTCAATCCGATGACCGGCGAGGTCGATGCCTCGATCGACGGCCGCGACGTCGCCTGGAACACCGGCCCGCGCTACGCCCGCGTCAAGCCCGACGCGGCGATGATCGAGACGCTGTCGTCGAACCCGCTGGTGACCTTCCATGTCATCGACACCGCCGGCGTGCTGCGGATGCGCTTCAGCACCCGCTTCCTCGGCGAGCTGCCGCCGGTCTCGACGATGCGCGACCTGGTCGCGCTCAAGAAGGTCTCGCTGCTCGATCGCGCCACCATCGGCCGCTACCTGGACTTCGAAGGCGGCGGTGCCGACACCGCGGCCGACCTGTCCACTGTCAGCGCGACCTGGACCACCACGCCGAACGCGTTCGGCGCCGACGGCATCGGCTTCTATTCCGAGGTCTACCGCTCGGTGCCCGGACGGGGCCTGAGCGGGCCGCTGTCGGGCTGGGCCGAGAACCAGGCCAACGGCCGCACCAGCGGGCTGTGGGCGTCGGACGACGACCTCGCCAGCACGCTGGACGCCACGCCCGGCACCAACTTCTACTGGTGGAACGCGGCCTTCGCCAACGAACCCGGCGGTGCCGACTGCACGACGCTCGGTGCGGCGATGGTATCGAACGAGACGATCTTCGTGGGACGCGGCATCCGATCCTTCGAGGGTCGTGCGATCACCAAGCGGATGCTCGGCACCACCGGTCTCTCCCGGGCCTGCCTGGGCAACGGGGCGGGCGCGGGCACGCGCGCGGCGCTGGATCGCGAGATCTGGACGCGGACCTACACCGACAAGAACGTGCGGGTCTACGTCTACACGCAGAACAAGACCTTCCGCTGACGAGGTCTGGGGCGCGCCGTGCCGCGATACGATCGCGGCATGGACGACTCCGATCGACACGACCGCGGCCCGGTGCTGCTCGTCGCCGAAGACCTCGGTGCGGGCGGCCCCGGGCAGCCGCTTTTCCGGGGGCTCGCGCTCGCGCTGGGGCCCGGCCTGTGCCTGGTGCGCGGCGGCGACGGTCGCGGCAAGACCACGCTGCTGCGCCTGCTGGCGGGTCTGCAGCCACCGGCCTGCGGACGCGTGCGCGCGCTGGGCGGCACGCCCTGGCTCGCCGACGCCTCGGACCCCGCGGACGACGATCGCCGGGCCCGCGACTGGCTCGCCGCGCGCCGCGCGGCGCTCGCGCCCTGGGACGATCGGCGAGAACGCGAGCTCATCGCTGCGTTTTCGCTCGGCGAGCACCTCGACAAGGAACTGTTCCGGCTGTCGACCGGCACCCGGCGCAAGCTGGCGCTCGCAGCGGCCTTCGCCGGCGGCGCGCGGGTGACCCTGCTCGACATGCCGTTCGCCGCGCTCGACGCGCCGTCGCGCGAGGCGCTCGGCGCGCTGCTCGCCGAGGCCGCCGCGCATTCCTCCCGCGCCTGGATCGTCGCCGACTTCGAGCGGCCCGAGGCGATGGCCGGTCTGCGACTGTCCGCCGAGATCGATCTGGGCGACTGAGCGCGCGGCGCCCGTGGACGCGCCCGCCGAATTCGGGTACTCCTCTACCCCGGCGAGCCGTACCGCACCGGACGGCCGACCGCGACGGGTGCGTGCCCGCGCCCATAACGAGGAGACCTCATGACCGACGTATCGCGTCCGCCTTTTGTCCTTCGCGAGCCGGCCGCTCCGCGCCG
Source organism: Burkholderiales bacterium (assembly GCA_027489195.1). GTDB lineage: Bacteria > Pseudomonadota > Gammaproteobacteria > Burkholderiales > Burkholderiaceae_E > UBA4615. The sequence continues at coordinate 3,075 of JAIYAG010000493.1, forward strand.
CCGTGCGCTCGCCGCAGGCGGGGCGCTCGCTCTCGGCGCGGCGCTGCCCGGCGCCGCCCGCGCACAATCCGACTGGCCGTCGCGCCCGGTGCGCCTCGTCGTGCCGTTCCCGGCCGGCGGCGCCGCGGACCTCGGCGCGCGCGCGGTCGCCGCCCAGCTCTCCACGCTGTTCGGCAAGCCCGTGCCGGTCGAGAACCGGGCGGGCGCCGACGGCGCGGTCGCCGCGCTCGAGGTCGTCAAGTCGCCCGCCGACGGCCACTCGCTGTACTTCGGCACCGCGACCTCGATGTCCTACACGCCCTCGATCCGCAAGAACCCGCCCTACGACCCGGTGGCCGACTTCACGCCGATCTCCAACGTCTGCGTGTTCACCTTCTACTTCGCGGTGGCCCCGACCGTGCCCGCCAACACGCTCGCCGAGTTCGTCGCGCACGTGAAGGCGAACCCGGGCAAGCTCGCCTACGCCACCGGCAACAGCACCGGCATCCTCGCCACCGCGCAGCTCGTCGCGAGCAACAAGCTCGAGATGACCCACGTGCCGTACAAGGGCGAGGCGCAGGCCGTGGTCGACCTGGTGGGCGGGCGCGTGCAGGCGATGTTCGCGACCCCGGCGGTGCTGCCGCAGCTGCTCGATCGCAAGTTCAGGTTGCTCGCGGTGCTGCTGCCGCAGCGCACCCGCGCGTTCCCGGACGTGCCGACGATGACCGAGGCCGGCCAGCCGCTGGTCAACATCTCGCCGTGGGGCGGGCTGTTCGCGCCCGCGAAGCTGCCGCGCGAGCTGGTCGACCGCATCTCGCGCGACTTCAACGTCGTGATGCGTCGCCCCGACGTCGTCGAACAGTTCGACAAGCTCGGGCTGCTGCCGCTGCCGTCCACGCCCGACGAGCTCGCCGGCATCGTGCGCGATCAGCTCGGCGTCTTCTCGCGCGCGATGCGCGACGCGGGGATCCAGCAGGAGTGAGCCGGGCGCGGACCCGTGCGGGTGCCTACTGCGGCCCGCCGGTGTCCAGCGACCAGCCGGCCCCCGCGTCCTGCGCCAGCAGCTCGGCCAGCACCGGCAGGGTCGTGGCCATCGCGGCCTTCAGCGTCCACGGCGGGTTGACGACGAACAGGCCGCTGCCGTGCAGCCCGAGCCCGTCCTCGGACGGCGCGCGCACGTTCAGCGTCGCGTGCAGCCAGCGCAGGTCCGGCAGCCGCGTGAGCCGGCGCACCATCTCCGCGGGCTCGCGGCGCTGCACCTTCGGATACCAGATCGCATAGCAGCCGGTCGCGAAGCGTCCGAGCGCGTCGATCAGGGTGTCGACCGTGCGCACGTAGTCGCGCTTGTCCTCGTAGGACGGATCGATCAGCACCAGCGCGCGCCGCGGCGGCGGCGGCAGCCACTTGCGCAGGCCCGCGAAGCCGTCGGCCGCATCGATGATCGTGCGCCGCGTCGCGTCGCGTCCGAGCGCGGCGACGTTCTGTCCGAGCGCCACGCCCTCGTTGCCGTGCAGCTCGAAGAGCCTCAGGCGGTCGCCGTCGCGCAGGTGGCGCAATGCGATGAGCGGCGAGCCCGGGTAGGTGCGCGGCTCGCCGTCCGGGTTCTCGGCGCGCACCACCGCGAGGTAGTCGGCGACCGGCTCGGGCAGGTGCTCGCGCCCCCAGAGCCGGCCGATGCCGTCGGCGAACTCGCTGCGCTTGGTGGCCCACTCGCCGTCGAGCGCGTAGACGCCCGCGCCGGCGTGCGTGTCGATCACCCAGAACGGCGTGTCCTTGGAGGCGAGGTGGCGCAGCAGGTGCACCAGCACGATGTGCTTGAGGACGTCGGCATGGTTGCCGGCGTGGAAGGCGTGGCGGTAGCTGAACATGGGGTCCGTCGGTGGGACGTCTGCGCGCCCGCGGACCCCGCGCCCGGGGGCGTGCGGCCGCGCAGCGCGTGCGACCCCGGAGTCTAGCGCGCGCCCGCCGGTGCTTCGCCGCCGCCGTGCGGCGCCCCGATCAGGGCTTGCCCCAGAGCGCCTCGAGCCGCGCATCGCGGCCGCAGGACGCGCGGTAGTAGCGGTAGCGCACCGGGTTCTTCAGGTAGTAGTCCTGGTGGTAGTCCTCGGCCGGCCAGAACGCGCCCGCCTGCTCGATGCGGGTCACGATCGGCTCGGCGAAGGGCTTGGTCTTCTGCAGCTCGGCGAGCGAGCGCCGGGCGGCCTCGAGCTGGGCGGCGTCGTGCGTGTAGATCTCGGTGCGGTACGGCGAGCCGGCGTCGCAGAACTGGCGGTCGACGGTGGTGGGATCGATGCTGCGCCAGTACTTCGCGAGCAGCGTCTCGTAGCTGACCTTGGCGGGGTCGAAGACGATCTGCACCACCTCGGCGTGGCCGGTCGACTTGCGCGAGACCTGCTCGTAGGTGGGGTTCTGCGTGCTGCCGCCGGTGTAGCCCGAGGTGGTCGAGAGCACGCCGGGCACCTTGTCGAAGTCGGCCTCGACGCACCAGAAGCAGCCGCCGGCGAAGGTGGCGCGCGCGGTGGGGGCGGGCGCGCCGGTGGCGGCCGACGCCTTCGTCTGGGCGAGCGCCGGCAGCCCGAAGGCGGCGAGTCCGAGCATCGCTCCGAAGGCGGCGGCCCGACGACGGGCCGGTCCGAAGACGGTACTCTGGGTGGGGCGGTCCATCGCGACTCCTGTTGGCCGAGTCATGGTCGCACCGTGCCGCCGGGCCTTTCAGGCAACGACCTGCATGGCGACGACCGAGGGATGCGGAACCGGTACAGTCAGGCTCGCTCCGATCGCGCGACGCATCGGTGATCCCCCGGAGTCTCCCATGTTCCTTCGACGCCGCGCCGTCCTCCTTGCCGCTTCGAGCGCGACCGCCCTCGGCGCCTTCCTCGCCGTTCCGGGCGCGCGCCCGCTGCGTGCGCAGGAGCGCGCGTTCGACGCGATCGATCTCGACTGGGTCGACACCGCGCGCGACCGGCCGGTGCCGGTCCGCCTGTATCTGCCGCGCACCGCGACCCCTGATCGGCCGGTGCCGCTGGCGGTGTTCTCGCACGGCATCGGCGGCTCGCGCCGGGGCTACAGCTACTTGGGCAGCCACTGGGCGAGCGAAGGCGTGGCCAGCCTGCACCTGCAGCATGTCGGCAGCGACCGCAGCCTGTGGGGCGCGGGCAGCCCGTTCGCGCTGGTCGGCCGGCTGCAGGACGCCGCGCAGGCGTCCGAGGCGATCGCCCGCGTGCACGACCTGCGCTTCGCCCTCGACACGCTGCTGAGCGATGCGCTCGGCGATCGCATCGACGCGCAGCGCATCGTCGCCGCCGGCCATTCGTACGGCGCGAACACCACGCTGCTGGCGGCCGGGGCGCGCGTCGAGCGGGCTGGCCGCGTGATGGACCTCCAGGAGCCGCGGCTGCGTGCGGCGATCGTCATCTCGGCGCCGCCGTTCTACGGCGAGGCCTCGCCGCGCCGCATCCTCGAGCCGATCCGCATCCCCAGCCTGCATGTCACCGCGACCGAGGACGTCATCCGCATCCCCGGCTACTACAGCGGTGCCGAGGACCGCGTCGCGGTGTTCGAGGCGGTCGGCGGTCCGCGCAAGACGCTGGCGGTGTTCGCGGGGGGCTCGCACAGCATGTTCACCGACCGCGCCGGTACCGGCGGGGTGGAGCTGAACGCGCAGGTCAAGGCGGCGACCCGGGAGCTGACGGGCGCCTTCCTGCGCAGCGTGCTCGACGACGACGACAGCGGCCTGCGCGCCTGGCCGCAGCGGCACGCATCGATCGTGGCGCGCTTCGTCGCGCCGGTCTGACCGGGCCCGGCAGGCCCGCGAAGGGGTAACGCATCGCGGAACCCGGAACGACCCCGGGGCCTCTCGCGCGATACTCGGGGCTGCTGCGGCTGCCGGCGCGTCCGACGCCGCATCCGCACCCTGCGCCGCCGATGCCCCGCCTTCGATGACCCGTCCGCCCCCGTCCGCCACGAGGCCGTCCCCGCCCGAGCCCGAGCCCGTCGCGCCGATCCGCGTCGAGCCCTGCGGCGACGCCTGGGTGATGGTCGACTGGGGCCCGCATCCGCAGGCCAACGTCGCGGCGCGCGCGCTCGCCGCGCGCCTGCGCACCGTCCCGCAGCCGTTCTGCGCCGAGGCGGTCGCCGGTGTCCGCACGCTCGCCGTGCGCATCGCCGCCGATGACGCGTCGATGCCGCGGGTCCGGCAGCGCGAGGCCGCGCTCGACTGGCTGCGCGCGACCGCGCCCGAGGCTCTCGGCTGGCAGGCGCCGGCGGGCGGGCAGGTGGTGCTGCCGGCCTGCTACGACCGCTCGATGGCCCCGGACCTCGACGAGGTCGCCGCCGCCACCGGGCTCAGCACCGCGGAGGTCGTCGCGATCCACAGCGGCTGCACGTTCACCGCGGAGGTCGTCGGCTTCATGCCGGGGTTCGCCTATCTCGGCGGCCTCGATGCGCGGCTGAAGATCGATCGGCGCGCCTCGCCGCGGCCGCGGGTGCCCGAGGGCGGCATCGCCATCGCCGGCCTGCAGACGGCGGTCTACCCGAGCCCCACGCCGGGCGGCTGGAGCCTGATCGGGCGCTGTCCGCTGCGGCTGTTCGATCCGGCGCGCACGCCGCCGGCACTGATGAACGAGGGCGACACGCTGCGCTTCGAGCCGATCGACGCGGCCACCTTCGAGCGCCTGTGGGCCGCGCGATGAGCGGCTCGGACGCCGTGATCGAGGTCGTCAAGGCCGGCCTGCTCGACAGCGTCCAGGACCTCGGCCGCCCGGGCCAGGCGCGCATCGCGCTGTCGCGCGGCGGGGCGATGGACCGATCGGCGATGACGCTGGCCAACGCGCTCGTCGGCAACGCGCCGGACGCGGCGGGCCTGGAGATCACCGGCCCGGGCCCGACGCTACGCCTGCACTGCGATCTCTGGATCGCCACGGTCGGCGCCCGCCACGCGGTCTCGCGGCTGCCGGGCGAAGCGGGCGGGCCGGCCGCCGCGGTCCCGACCGGCCGGCCGGTGTTCGTCCCCGCTGGCAGCGTGCTGCGCTGGCAGGCGCCGCCGGCGGGCTGGCGCAGCTGGATCGCCGTGGCCGGCGGGCTGGACCTGCCCACCGTGCTGGCGAGCCGCAGCGCGCACCTGGCCTCCGGCATCGGACCGGCGCGCCTCGAGGCCGGCCGCCGGCTGCCGCTGCACCCTCGGGCCGCCGAGCTGTCCCACCGCCGCGCGGCGGCGGTGCTCGGCCTGCCTGACGAGCCCGAAGCGACGCCGCCGTGGCGGCGCACCGCGCCCCGCTGGCAGGTCGCCGAGGACCTGCCGCCCGAGTGGCCGGTGATCGAACTGCCGGTGCTGGCCGGACGGCACTACGAGATGCTGCCCGAGGCGGCCCGCGACGCGCTGTTCGGGCAGGACTGGACCGTCGGCGCGCAGAGCAACCGGCAGGGCCTGCGGCTGCACGGGCAGGCCCTCGACACCCGCGGCCTGCCGCAGCTCGCCAGCGAGCCGGTGAGCGTCGGCACGGTGCAGCTGCCGCCGGCCGGCGAGCCGGTGATCCTGCTGGCCGAGCACCAGACCACGGGCGGCTATCCTCGCATCCTCGAGGTGGCCAGCGCCGCCGAACACCTGCTCGCCCAGGCCGGCGCGGGCTGCCGGGTCCGGTTCAGGCGGGTCGGCCTGGACGAGGCCGACGACCTGGCGCGCCGCAGGGCGCGCGAACTCGACCTGCGGCTGGCCGGCTTGCGCCAGGCCTGCGCCTATCCCGACGAATGAGGCTTCCGAATCCATGAGCACACCCCGCACGTCGATCGACCTGAACGCCGACATGGGCGAGAGCTTCGGCGCCTGGCACATGGGCGACGACGCCGCCCTGATGCCCTTCGTCACCTCGGCCAACGTCGCCTGCGGGTTCCACGCCGGGGACCCGTCGACCATCGCCGCGACGGTCGCGCTCGCGCTCCGCCACGGTGTCGCGATCGGCGCGCATCCGAGCCTGCCCGACCTGCAGGGGTTCGGGCGCCGCACGATGCAGGTGACCGAGGACGAGGTCTACGGCATGACGCTGTACCAGGCGGGCGCGGTGCGCGCCTTCGTCGAGGCAGCGGGCGGGCGTCTGCATCACCTCAAGGCCCACGGCGCGCTCTACAACATGGCCGCGAAGGACGTCGCGCTGTCGCGCGGGCTGGTGCGCGCCGTCAAGGCGCTGGGCGGCGGCGTGAAGATGTACGTGCTCTCCGGCAGCCCGATGGAGGCGGTCGCGCGCGACGCCGGCCTCGAGGTGCGCTGCGAGGTGTTCGCCGACCGGCGCTACATGCCCGACGGCACGCTCGCGCCGCGCACGCGTCCCGATGCGCTGATCACCGACGAGGCCGAGTCGGTCGCGCAGGTGCTGCGCATGGTCCGCGAGGGCACCCTCACCGCGGTCGACGGCTCGGTGGTGGCGGTGCGCGCCGATACCGTCTGCATCCACGGCGACAAGCCGACCGCGGTGCCCTTCGTGCAGGCGCTGCGCCGCGCGCTCGGGGCGGTTTCGATCGAGCTCGCGGCGCACTGAGGCCTGCGCCTCGCCGCCCGACCTCAGCGCCCGACGAGCCCCTGCGCCGTGCGCGCCTCGTTCTCCGCGTAGCGCGCGATCGCCTCGGCGCCGCCGAGCCCCCGGTCGGGCTCGAGCCCGTCGCCGATGCGCATGAGCTGCAGGCAGAACCATGCGAGGCCGGCCTTCGGCGGGTCGATGTCGCGCTCGTAGGCCACGGCCCGCGTCCAGTCGCCGGACAGCAGTCGCTTCGGCAGGTCGGTGTCGACGCACATCGGTCGGCCCAGCCCGATCATGTCGAGCTCGCCCGCGGCCAGTGCCTCGTCCATCGCGGCCCGCGTCCTGAAGCCGCCGGTGACCATCACCGGCATCGTCGCGGCCGTACGCATCGCGGCGGCGTACTCGAGGAAGTAGGCCTCGCGCCGGCGCGTGCTGTCGGCGACCGGTCGCTCGGCATCGGGGCCGCGCAGCTTCGCGCCCATCATCGTCGGCGACTCGTAGCTGCCGCCCGAGAGCTCGAGCAGGTCGACGCCGTCCTCGCCCAGCCAGCGGACCACCTGCAGGCACTCGTCGGCGCCGAAGCCGCCCTGCTGGAAGTCCGAGGAGTTGAGCTTCACGCCGATCGGGAAGCCCGGCCCGACCGCCGCGCGGCAGGCGCGCACCACCTCGCGCAGCAGCCGTGCGCGGGGCGCGAGCGCACCGCCCCAGCCGTCGGTGCGCCGGTTCGCGACCGGCGACAGGAACTGGCTGAGCAGGTAGCCATGCGCCGCGTGCA
>JAIYAG010000021.1 GCA_027489195.1 Burkholderiales bacterium
TCGCATCCCAGAGCTTCGAGCGCATCAGCGCCTTGGCGCAGTGCAGGTAGGCCTCGTGCACCCGGACCTCGATCACCAGGCGCGGGGCGCGCGGGAACAGCGCGAGCCGCGCCGGATCGACGGTGAGCCGCGCCGTGCCGTTCACCCGCAGCGTCTCGTCCACGCCCGGCAGCATGAACAGCATGCCGATCGCGCCGGTCGCCACGATGTTCTCCAGCGTGTCGAGGCGGTTGTTGCCGCTGGCGTCGGGCAGCAGCAGCGTGTGCGCGTCGGGCGCGAGCACGAAGCCGGGCTCGCCGCCGCGCGGGGAGGCATCCATCGTGCCGTCGGTGCCCCGGCTTGCGAGCACCACGAAGGGCGACATCGCGACGAAGCGCCGGCAGTGGGGATCGAGGGCGTCGAGCTGCTTGCGCAGCGCGCGCTCCTTGGCAGGCGGGTACAGCGCGCGCAGCGCGTCCAGGGTGTCGAGGGTCATCGAGGGCTCCCGGGCCCGGAGCCGGGCGGGGACCGCCCGCGGTGCCGGACCCGCGTGGGCCGCAGGTTTACCCGAAGACGGGACGCGCGTCGAGTCGGCGCGGACGGCGCGCAGCGCAGCCGTGGTGCCGGAGGCGACCGGCGCGGGCCTCAGCCCGCCGCGAGCGGGGTGCGCCGCTTCAGCAGATACCGCTGCTCGCCCTCCATCACGAGCTCCCCGCGCTGGTTCAGCACCGTCGAGCGCATCGCCAGGACCCCGGTCGTGCGGCCCGGCACGAGCTCGGAGACTTCCAGCAGGCAGCGCAGCGTGTCGCCGGCATACACCGGCCGCAGGAAGCGGCTGCGCTGCTCGATGAAGCCCTTCATCGAGTCCTCGACCATGTGCGGCCACAGGCCCGCGCCGGCCGCGGTCTGGATCAGCACCTGGAAACCGTGCGCCAGCAGCCCCGGACCGCCGTGCGCCCGGCAGTACTCGACGTCGTAGTGCGACGGATGGTTGTCGCCGCTGGCGAGCTGGAAGGCGGCGAACAGCGCCTCGGTGATCGTGCGCGAGGGCAGCGGGAAGCGCTCGCCGACGTGGAAGTCCTCGAACCAGCGCTGCGCGCAGAGCGCATGGCTCGACCCGGGCGCGGCGTTCGGGGCGGTCGGAGGGATGTCGGCGTTCGGGGCGTTCGGGGCGTTCGGGGCGGTCATGCCGCCTGTGTACCCGAACCCGGGAGGACCGTCGAGTCGGTCTCGTCGCGCGCGTCGCCCCCGTCCACGCACACCCGGTCGCGTCCGGCCCGCTTGGCGCGGTACAGGCTCAGGTCGGCGCGTCCGAGCAGCTCGCCCTGGGTCATGCCGGGGCGCGCGAGGGCGACGCCGACCGACACCGTGACCTCGAGCTCCGCGCCGAACTCGCTCCACGGATGGGTGGCGACCGCCTCGCGCAGCCGGTCCGCGACCATCCGCGCGGCCTCGGCGCCGCCCGAGGCCGGCAGCACCACCAGGAACTCCTCGCCCCCCCAGCGTCCGATCCGGTCGCTCACCCGCAGCGAGCGCGCCGCGACCGTGACGAAGCGTCGCAGCACGTCGTCGCCCACCGGATGGCCGAAGCGGTCGTTGATGCCCTTGAAGTGGTCCAGGTCGACCAGTGCGACCGCGAGCGGCCCGGCCTGCGGATCCGCAGCGTCGAGCGCGGCATCGAGCGCCTCCATGATCGCGCGCCGGTTGAGCGCGCCGGTCAGCGCGTCGCGCATCGCCAGCCGTTCCAGGCGGCCGGTGGCATCCGCGAGCTCGCGCCCGCGCTGCACCAGCTGACGCCGCAGCCCGGCCCCGTACAGACCGAGCAGCGCGCAGCGCCCCAGCGACAGCGACAGCCAGATCGTCGACAGCGCGGCCTGCAGCGGCGTGGCCGCGGGCAGCGCGGGCGGCGTCGGGGCCGCGGCGATCACCGCAGCCAGGCCCACCGTGATGCCCGCCCAGGCGAACAGCAGCTGGCGCGTCGTCATGCGCAGCGCCGCGAAGGCGAAGACGATGAACAGCACCACCGACATCGGCATCGCGACCGCGGGCGACTGCGCGGCCGCGATCAGGGCCACGCAGGAGGCGCCGAAGAGCTGCGGCAGCGTCAGGTAGCGGTCGCGCGAGTGCCGGTTCCAGCGCAGCGCGAACGCCAGGCCGAAGCCCGCGGCGCTCAGCGTGCCGCCGATCGCCACCGTCCAGAAGGCCGCCTGCGCCGGCACCCCGGCGACCCAGGTGAGCAGCCCCAGCATCAGCGCGTCGACGGCCCAGCTGCCCGAGGCGACCGCCAGCATCCGCGGCGGCGCCATGTCGCGGCCGGCAGCGGCGGTCGTGCGGACGTCTGAACGGGTCGGGTTCTGTCTCATCGGCGAATCGGGTCGCGCCGCGCACGGACGGTGGGTCCTGCGGACGGAGTTCGACGATGGATGGTCTACAGCCTGGCGATCCGCGGTCGAGTGCCGATCGCCGGCCGGACGGGTGGGCCGGTCGAGCGGGCGTCTCGACGGCAGGCTCAGGCGCCTGCCGGACCCTGCCCGTGCCCAGCCGGTCTCGGCAGGCGTCCCTCGACCACGGTGTGCCGGCCCTCGGTGCGGACCTCGACCTCGAAGCCCAGGCGCGCCAGGCGCCGCGACACCGCCTGCGGCGACTGCCAGCTCTCGTAGCGCCCGTTCGCATAGGGCAGCACCCGGCCGGTGAGCTCGAGCAGCCAGCCGTTCGCGAGGATGTAGAGCACGTGGGCGATGCGCGCCGGGCTGCGGGCCCGCCAGGCCTCGCGCAGGTAGCCCTGCACGGTGCGCCGCTCGTGCAGCGTCAGCCA
>JAIYAG010000281.1 GCA_027489195.1 Burkholderiales bacterium
ATCGGCGGGACCTTCGGGTCCCGCTCTCCGGACGCCCCGCCTCGAGCGGGGCGTTTTCTTTTTGTCGAGCCGTCGGGGCATCGCGGTGCGGGCGCGGCGGCTCCGTAGAATGGCGGTCCCTGCAAGGAAGTCATCGATGAGCGCCACACCTGCCGCCGGGACCGCATCCCCGCGCCCCGCCCAAGCCGAAGCGGCCGCCCCGAACGCGGATGCCGCCGAGATCGCCAAGTTCCAGGCGCTCGCCGCACGCTGGTGGGATCCGAATTCCGAGTTCAGGCCGCTGCATGCGATCAACCCGCTGCGGCTCGGCTGGATCGAGCGCCTTGCGGGCGGGCTCGCCGGTCGACGTGCGATCGACGTCGGTTGCGGCGGGGGCATCCTCGCCGAGGCGATGGCGCGCCAGGGCGCGAGCGTCACCGGCATCGACCTCGCGGACAAGGCACTGAAGGTCGCCGAGCTGCACGGCCTCGAGTCCGGGGTGAACGTCGACTACCGCAAGATCTCCGCGGAGGCGATGGCCGAGACGGCGCCCGAGGGCTTCGACATCGTCACCTGCATGGAAATGCTCGAACACGTGCCCGACCCGGCCTCGACCGTCGCCGCCTGCGCGCGGATGGTCAAGCCCGGCGGCTGGGTGTTCGTGTCCACGCTCAACCGCAACCCGAAGTCCTTCCTGTTCGCCATCATCGGGGCCGAGTACGTGCTGAACCTGCTGCCGCGCGGCACGCACGAGTTCGCCAAGTTCATCCGCCCGTCCGAGCTGGTGACCGCGGCGAGACGCGCCGGGCTGGAGCAGCAGGCGATGATCGGGCTGACCTACAACCCGCTGACCCGCGAGTACCGGCTGGTCGACGGCGACGTCAGCGTCAACTACCTGGTCGCGTTCCGCCGGCCGGCGTGAGCGGGCTGACACCACGATGACGATCTCTCTGCAGTCGCCGCACGGCGCGGTGTTCTTCGACCTCGACGGCACGCTCGCCGACACCGCCGCGGATCTCGCGGCGCCGGTCAACGCCATGCGCATCGAACGCGGGCTCGAGGCGCTGCCGCTCGATGCGCTGCGGCCCTTCGCATCGATGGGCGCGCGCGGCCTGATCGGCCGCGGTCTCGGCGTGCAGCGCGAGGATCCTGCCTTCGAGGCGCTGCGCGTCGAGTTCCTCGAGCGCTACGAAGCCGCGATGGTGGTGCACACCCGCCTGTTCGACGGGGTGCCGGCGCTGCTCGATGCGCTGGACGGGGCCGGCCTGCGCTGGGGCGTGGTGAGCAACAAGGTCGAGCGCTACGTGCGTCCGATCCTCGCGGCACTCGGCGTGCTCGAGCGCTCCGCGACCGCGATCGGCGGCGACACCACGGCCTTCGCCAAGCCGCACCCGGAACCGCTGCTGCACGCGGCCCGGCTGACCGGCGTCGATCCCGCCCTGTGCGTGTACGTCGGCGACGACCTGCGCGACGTCGAGGCGGGCCGCGCCGCGGGCATGCGCACCATCGCGGCGGCCTACGGCTATTGCGGCGACGAGGACCGCCCGCCGCCCACCTGGGGGGCCGATGCGATCGTCGCCCATCCCGCCGAGCTGATCGCGCTGCTGCGGGTCCCGGACGATCGGACGGCGGGGCGGGGCCGCGTCCTCTAGAATCGGGCGGACCGTGTTCCGCCCGACCACCGCCCCCCTCGCCTCGCACACCTCGCTCGCCCGCCGTCGTGCCGGCCGCGCTGCGGCGCAGACCGCCGCCCGGTCGGGCCGACGGCCGCGCGTGCAGGCTGGCCGCCGCGCGCAGCGGGGGGCGATCGGTCGAGTCCTGCTGTGGACCACGGGGGGAGTCGCGCTGCTGCTCGGGGCCCTCCTCGCGGCCCTGACCTGGGGCCCCAACCTCGCGCGCGACCGGATCGCGGGCTTCTACGGCGAGGTGATCGGCCGGGAGATCCGGATCGGGCACATCGAGGTCTCGCCGTTCGCGGGGCGTGTCGTCGTCGACGGCTTCTCCATCGCCTCCGACCGGCCGGATCGGCCCGCGCTGGCGGTCCGGCGGGCGACGGTCGAGATCGAGCCCTCGGCCTACCTGCACGGCGTCGTGGTGGTCAAGGCGGTCCGGCTGGAGTCGCCCGCCCTGCACCTCGTGCGCATCGGCCTCGATCGCTTCGACTTTTCCGAAGTGCTCGACCGGTTCGCGAACCGGCCGCCGTCGCAGCGCAAGGCGACCTGGCGCATCGACCGCGTGACGATCGAAGACGGCCGGCTCGACCTCGACGACCGGATGGTGAAGAAGGCGACGTCGATCGCCGGGCTGTCGCTGCAGACGGTCGGCCTCACCAACCTGGACGAGCACGTCGAGCGAGCCGCGACCCTCGACGCCCGGTTCACGCTCGACGGCAGGCCGGTCGCTGTGGAGGCGAGGGCCACGCCGTTCTCGGGCAACCCGGTGTTCGGCGGCGACGTGAAGCTCGATGCACTGCCGATCGCGGCGCTGCTGCCCTATCTGGCGCTGCCCGCAGACATCCGACCCGTGTCCGGCACGGTGACGCTGGACCTCGGGGGCACCTGGCGGCAGACCGCGGCCGCGCCCGGCAAGCTCGACGTGTCGGGGCGGCTGGCGGTCGATGGCCTCGCGGTGCAGGACGGGGCCGGCAGCGACCGGGTCGCGGCCGAATCGCTGGTGGTGGTGCTCGCCTCGTCGCAGCCCCTCGGTGGCGCGATCCATGTCACCGAGGCGAGCCTGCGCGCACCGCGCGTGGCGCTGGGCCGCGACGCGGCGGGACGGATGCTGTGGCCGGCCGCGGCGGACCCGGCGGGCGCAGCGGCGCAGGGGCCGGCGGGCACGGCGACCCCGGCCGCGACAGCGACGACCGCGCAGCCTTCCGACACACCGTCGGCCGCTGCGCCATCGCCTGCGGCATCGTCACCCGTCGCGCCGCCCCAGGCCCAGAACGGTCCGCGCTCGCTGCGGATCGACCGGCTGAACGTCGACGGGGCACGCATCGACTGGCAGGACGCGGCGCTGCCCGCCCCGCTGTCGCTGCAGGTGTCGCCGCTCACGCTCGCGCTGGAGGCGATCGAGGTGGCCGACCTGACGCGACCCGCTGCGGCCCATGCACGCGGCCGGCTCGATGCGACGGTCGACGGCGAAGCCGTGCTCGGCGCCGACCTGCTGCTCGACGGGAGCGGCGGCGGCCGCACGAGCGTGGACCTCTCGCGGATCGACGTCGCGCGCTATGCGCCGCTCGCGGGTCCGGCGCTGCGTGCCACCGTCGAGCAAGGCCGTCTCGCGGCCCGCGCGACGCTCGCCTGGGGCCCGGAGGGAACCGGGCTGGCGGTGACCGACGCCGCGGCCGAGCTCGCCGAGCTGCGGATCGCCAAGGACGGCCGCGTGCCGGCCACGATCGCCTCGCTCGCCGTGGCCGGCGCCTCGATCGACCCGGCGGCACGCCGCATCGAACTCGGCTCGGTGAAGCTCGCCGGCGGCACGCTGCAGGCGCGGCGCGACCGCGACGGGCGCGTCGACCTGCAGGACTGGTGGGTGCCGCAGGGCACGGCCGGGGCCGGCGCATCGGCCAC
>JAIYAG010000651.1 GCA_027489195.1 Burkholderiales bacterium
CGCCTCGCGCTGGGAAGAGGTGGTGGTGCGCTGGCGGCACGCGGGTCATTCGCCGAGCGCCTTCGCGGTGTTCATGGCGCGCGTCTCCAAGCGGGCCGTGCTGCGCAAGCTCGGTCTGAGCAAGTACTGAGCCGCGGCCCCGCGACACCCCGGAGAGGCCGCCCGTGCACGTGCCGATGGTGCTGATGTACCACGCGATCGCCGAGCCGTGCTCGGCGCTCGAGGCGAGCTACACCACGCCCGAGGCCGAGTTCGCGCAGCAGATGGCGTGGCTCGCGCAGTGGGGCTACACCGGCATCGACGTCGCCACGCTCGAGCACAGCGTGCGCGAGGGCCGGCCGCTGCCCGAGCGCTCGGTGGTCATCACCTTCGACGACGGCTACACCTGCCTGCACGATGTCGCGTGGCCGATCCTCGAGCGCCACGGCTTCGGCGCGACGGTGTTCCTGATCGCCGGCAAGCTCGGCGGCGTCAACGACCACGACGCCGACCACGGCCTGGTGCCGCGACGCATCCTCGATCACGCGCAGGTCCGCAGCCTGGTGGCGCGCGGCCTGGACATCGGCTCGCACACCACGACCCACCCCGACCTGCTCGCCCTCGACGCGGCCGCCCTCGAGCGCGAGATCGGTGGCTCGCGCCGGCTGCTGCGCGAGGCCTTCGGCGTGCCGGTCGACGCCTTCGCCTATCCGCGCGGACGCTTCGACCGCGGCGTGCGCGATGCGGTCGAGGCCGCCGGCTACCGCTGGGCGTTCTCGACGATCGCCGGGCGCAACACCGGCCTCGAGGATCCGCTGCTGGTGAGGCGTGCGCAGCTCGGCAGCGGGCACGACCGCGCCGAGTTCGAGACGAAGGTGCGCCACGGCGACCTGCGGCTGAAGCTGGCGCGCGCCGCGCTCGGACGCCGCGTCCGCGCGATGCGGGCCCGGCTGCGCGGCGAGGACCCGATGGACTCGATGGTCGCCTCGGGCTCGCCGATGCGCGCTCGCGGCGTCGCGCCCGCCCCCCAGGACGACAGAAGCCCTTCATGATCGTCACGAGCCCGAGCGGGGCCTCGACCGGGTCCCCGATCCCGCAGCCCGCCACCCGACCGCTGAAGGTCGTCGGCATCTTTCCGGCCTTCGATCCGGCGATCAACGAGCTCGCCATGGTCTGGCGCGACCTCGCCGCACGCGGCCTGGTCGAGTGCCGGATGATCGGCGCCGCGACCGACGTGCTCAAGGGCAGCAACGCCGCGTCGCTGTCCGCCGAGTTCCCGAACATGTCGATCCGGCGCTTCGTCGGCGACTCCGGGGACGACACCGCGAGCGCCGACCTGATCGAATGGGCCGCGGCCCTGCAGCCCGACGTGATCGTGTGCGAGATCGAGTCCACGGTCGTCGTCGGACGACGCGTGCAGCGCCTCGCGCCCGCGCCGATCCTGCTGCACGTGGAGCACTGGTTCGAGTCGCGTGCGCTGCCGCGCCGCTACCACCTGGGCATCCCGATGCTGCGCGACCCGGTCCAGGCGCTGTGGCGCGGCTGGTTCGGGCGCCAGGCCGATGCGGTGATGATCGCCAACCCCCTCGAGCGCCCGGCGATCCAGGCCGGCGGCGAGCGCTACGCGTACGCGCCCTGGCCGCATCCGCCGGCGGCGGGCGCCGAGCCCGCGCCGCGGGCCGGCCGTGATCTGGACCGCGTGATCTACATCGGCTCGATGTCGCGCTGGAAGGCGGTCGAGACCCTGGTGGCGAACGTCGAGCGACTGCTCGAGACAGTACCCGAGGCCACCGCGACCATCGTCGGGCCGCCGACCGACGCCACCGCACGCGAGGCGCTCGCGCGGCTCGACCGGTGGGGCCCCGAGCGGCTGCTGCGGCTGCCCCGTCTGCCGCGCGAGGCGGCGCTCGAGGCGATCCGCGGTGCACTCTGCGTGATCGCGCCCAGCGGCTCGATGGGCTGGGGCCAGATCGGCGACGCCTGGAACGCCGGCACGCCGGTGATCGGCGTCGCACGCTTCTACGACCTCGACCCCGATCGCAATGCGCTGGTGGCCGGCGACCCGGATGCCTTCGTCGCCCGCTACCGCCAGCTGCGTGCCGACGCAGCCCTCTGGGACCGTCTGTCCGCCGAAGGCCTGCGCACCGTGCGCGACGGCCACTCGATCCGCGCGGTCGGCGATGCGGTGATGTCCGGTCTGCACCGGACGCTGCGGCTGCAGCGCACCCGCCGGGCCTGATCCCCGGGGGCCGCGGCCCCGTCACGGCGCTCGCCCACCGCACGGCCGCAGGCCGCGCGACCGCTCTCCGCGTTCCGCTGTCCGCTCTCGGCCCCTCTCGGGCCGCAGGCCTCGCCATGCGCGTCGACCGCTTTCCCCCGAGGCGGATTCCGATCCATGCGTGGCACCCATCCGCGTGGCTGAGCGGGCCGACATGTCTTCGACACAAACCGTAGAAAAGCGTGAAAAAATCGCTCCGCCGCGGAAGTGGTCGCGCACAGGATCGTGAACCAACGTGACACATTCGGGAACGCCATGACCACCGACACGATCGCCCGGCAAGCCAAGCGCGTCGTCAGACGCGGCCTGCGCCAGGTGGCCAACGCGCTCGACCGTCCGACGCTGGTCCTGATCTACCACCGCGTGACGACCCTGCAGACCGACCCCCAGCAGCTCGCGGTCGGCCCGGAGCATTTCCGGGCGCAGCTGCGCTGGCTCAAGCGCCACTACCGGATCGACCGCTTCGAGGCACCGGCCGCGGACGACGGCCGCCGCTCGGTGGTGATCACCTTCGACGACGGCTATGCGGACAACTGCCTCGAGGCGCTGCCCATCCTCGAGGAAGAAGGCGTGCCGGCGACCTTCTTCGTCAGCACCGGCACGATCGGCACCGACCGCGAGTTCTGGTGGGACGAGCTCGAGCGCCTGCTGCGCATCGGCGACGGACATCCGCCGCGGATCGACCTGCCGCTGGGCGACGCACGCTTCGCGGCGCCCACCGCCACTGCCGCCGAGCGCATCGCCGTCTACGACGCGCTGCATCCGCGCGTGAAGGCGCTCGGGCCGGCGGCACGCGAGGCCTTCCTGGCAGCGCTCGCGCAGTGGTCCGGGCGCGGTGCCGCGGGCCGGCCGACGCACCGGCCGATGACCGTCGACGAGCTGCGCCGGCTCGCCGCGAGCCCGTGGGTCACCATCGGCGCGCACACCGACACGCACACCTGCCTGTCGCGGCTCTCGCCGCGCGAGCAGCTCGAGGACATCGCGGTCTCGCGCCGCAAGCTCGAGGCCTGGATCGGCCGGCCGGTCACCGTGTTCTCGTACCCGTTCGGCGGCAGCCACGACATCGACGAGGCCTCGGTCCAGGCCTGCGTCGACATCGGCTTCGCGCGCGTCGCCGCGAACTGGCCGGGTACGCTGCACCGCTGGACCGACTCGCTGCAGATCCCGCGCTGCCTGGTGCGCGACTGGCCCGCGGCCGAGTTCGCCGAGCGCCTCGACGGGTTCTGGCTCGAATGAAGGTCCTCCACGTCTCGGCGGCGGACACGGCGGGCGGGGCCGCGCGCGCCGCACTGCGGCTGCATCGCGCGCTGCTCGCCGCGGGCCACGACAGCTCGGTGCTCGTGCGCAACAAGCGCTCTGACGCCCCCGGCGTCGTGGCGCCGCTGGGCCGCGTCGGGCGCCGGCTCGCGCACTGGCGCGCGCTGGCCGGCGAGCGGCTCTCCGGGCTGCTGCAGGACCCGGCGAGCCCGAGCCACCGCTCGCTGAACCTGCTGCCTTCGCAGGGCCTGCTCGCAGCCATCGAACGCAGCGACGCCGACGTGGTGAACCTGCACTGGATCGCCGGCGAGACGATGTCGATCGAGGACATCGGTCGACTGCGCAAGCCGGTGGTCTGGACGCTGCACGACATGTGGGCGTTCTGCGGCGCCGAGCACGTCGCGCCCGATGCATCCGACGCGCGCTGGCGCACCGGCTACCGCGCCGGCGACCGCCCGGCCGGCTCGGGCGGCCTGGACATCGACCGCTGGACCTGGCGTCGCAAGCACCTGGCCTGGCGCACGCCGATGCACATCGTCTGCCCGAGCGGCTGGCTGGCCGACTGCGCGGCGCAGAGCGCACTGATGCGCGGCTGGCCGGTGAGCGTGGTGCCGAACGTGCTCGAGACCGATCGCTTCGCGCCGCGCGAGCGCCATGCCGCCCGGGCCGAGCTCGGTCTGCCGCAGGACGCCGTCCTGGTGCTGTTCGGCGCCTGGGGCGGCACGGGCGATCCCAACAAGGGCTTCGACCTGCTGCAGGCGGCCCTGAGGGCGCTGGCAGAGCGCTACCGCGGCACCCGACCGATCGCCTGCGTGGTGATCGGCGGCAGCGACACCGACGACGGCCTGCAGGACGGGCCCTTCCCGGTCCACCGGTTCGGCCACGTCGGCTGCGACGAGCGCCTGGCGACGCTGTACGCGGCGGCCGACGTCACCGTCGTGCCCTCGCGGATCGAGAACCTGCCGCAGATGGCCACCGAGGCGCTGTCCAGCGGCTGCCCGGTCGCGGGCTTTCGCACCGGCGGCATCCCCGAAGCCGTCGAGGACGGTGTCTGCGGACGGCTCGTGGCGCCCTACGACGCGACGGCCCTGGCCGACGGGATCGCCTGGATCGTCGCCGACCCGGCCCGCCATGCGGCGCTCCGCGAAGCCGCCCGCCTCCGGGCGCTCTCGCGCTGGGAGGCCACACGCGTGCTGCCGCGCTACCTGGCCTGCTACCAGTCGGCGATCGAGGACCGCCAGGGCCGGCATCCGATGACGGCGCAGCACATCGGGTCGATCGGCCGCTCGCGCGCCCTGCCCGGCTGAGCCCGGCAGCGTGCGCGCCGCGCCGCCGTCGGAGCCCGCCCGCAATGGCTGGGAACGTGAGCGATTGCGCGGGCGGTGTGCCCCAGGCGCGCTACGCTAGAGGCCATGCAGACCGGCCTCGCGCCGCGTTCCTTTCCTCCCGGGTCGACAGCACGATGAAGCTCGCCTACGCCGTCCAGGCGCACAAGAATCCGAAGCAGGTCGCGCGCCTGTTCGAGGCGCTGGCCGCCCCGGGCGACGCGATCGCCCTGGCCTACGACGTCAAGGCCGGCACGGGCTTCGTGCCCGCGATCCGCGAGGCGATGGGACCGCGCTGGACCGACGCGATCCGCGTGCTGCCGCCGACCAACAACGCATGGGGCGGCTATTCGCTGCCGGCCGCACTGATCGACTGCTACACCGAGCTGGTGCGCCACGGCGGCGACTGGGACTACGTGGTGAACCTGAGCGGGCAGTGCCTGCCCACGCGCCCGATCTCCGAGCTGCGCGCCATGCTCGCCTCGAGCGGCGGCGCCAACTTCCTCGAGTGCTTCGAGGTCGAGTCCGACTGGCCCGAGGTGCTCTCGCGCGTGCGGACCTACCACGTCGAGTTCCGCGGCCGCGCGCGCAACACCCGCATCCCGCGGCTCGCGCGGCGCGACTTCCCGCTCTACGGCGGCTCGGCCTTCATGATGCTCAGCCGCCCCTTCGTCGAGCACCTGCTGCACGACGCCCGGGCGCAGCGCATCGTCCGCTGGTTCCGCAACACGCTGATCCCCGACGAGCTGCTGTTCCAGACGACGCTGATGAACTCGCCGTTCCGCGACACGCTGGTGCCGAAGACCAACCGGCTGGTGATGTGGGACGACACCGGCGACGGGCATCCGCGGATCCTGACGACGAAGGACCTGCCGCGACTGCAGGATCCGTCGGTCTACTTCGCGCGCAAGTTCGACACCAACGTCGACGCCGAGGTGGTGGACCGCATCCTCGGACACGCCCACGCCTGACTCAGGCGCCGAGCGTCTCCCGCAGCCGCGCGAGCACGCGGTCGGCCAGCACGTCGTAGCTGCGCTCGGCCACCAGGAGGCCGAATGCCTCGCGCGCCCGTGCCCTGCAGCCCTCGAGGTCGTCGACCACCTCGAGGATGGCCTGCCCGAA
>JAIYAG010000379.1 GCA_027489195.1 Burkholderiales bacterium
ACGTCGTCGGCGTGACCGTCGGCGAACCCTCGATCGTCGACCTCGACAAGCGGGTCGTCGCGGTCTCCGGTTCGCAGGTGACCTTCGAGGCCACCTTCACCAACACCGGCAACCAGGCCGCCTACGACGTGAGGCTGGTCGACGTGTTCGCCGGCGCGGTGAACCTCGCGTTCGCCGGCGCCGGGTCGGTCACCGGCATCCCAGTGGGCGGCACCAACGCGAGCGACGCGAGCGGCGTGGACGTGCGCCTGCCCTCGCTGGCTGCAGGCGCTTCGGTCAGCATCCGCTACGTCGGAACGGTGGCCGATCCGGCCCAGACGGTCCCCGCTCGCGATGCGGTCGTGACCTACACCTCGCTGTCGACCGGTGGCGTCGCGCTCACCACCGCCACGAGCGCCGGCGCGGTCGTCACGCCGACCACCGGCGAGCGCACCGGCAGCACTGCCGACTACGGCGCCGTCGTCAACGTCTATCGCGACACCGATCCCGCGGGCCTGGGCGCGCTGAGCGGGCGTCTGTGGGACGACACCGCCACGCCGGATGGCGCGATCGGCGTCGGCGAGCCGCGGCTGGCCGGGGTGACGGTCACGCTGACGCACGCGGGGCCGGACGGCACCTTCGGCTCCGGCGACGACCTGAGCTTCACGACGACGACCGATGCGGCGGGCGCGTATGCCTTCGGGGCCGTCCCGGAAGGCTCGGTCCGCATCACCGCGCCGACCGTGATCGCGAACGCGAACGGCTCGCTCGGCGAGGTGCGCGCGCGCGTGGACGTGCAGGGCAGCCCGACCGACGCCACCATCGCGCTGACGGTGGCGAGTGGCGTCGCCTACACGGACCGTGACATCGGCTACGTGCAGCGCAACGATGCGCCCACCGTTGCCGTCCCGGGACCGCAGACCGTGGCGGAGGACGTCCCGGTGGCGATCGGCGGTGTCGCCGTCGCCGATCCCGACGGGAACTCGAGCACGGCGCACCGGGTCACGCTCAGCGTGGGCACTGGCGTGCTCGCCGTCGTGCCCTCGGGCACCGTGGCCGCGACCGGCATCGGCTCGCGGGCCGTCACCCTGACGGGTTCGGTCGCCGACCTGAACGCGACCCTCGCGACGCTGGTCTATCGCGGGGCCATCAACGCCGGCGGATCCGACACCCTGATGGTCCGTGTCGACGACCGCGGCAACGCCGGCGACGCCGACGGCGACGGCCTGCCGAGCGAGCCGGTCGACGACAACCTGTTCGCCCAGCGCACGGTGCCGATCACCGTCACCGGCATCAACGACGCCCCGTCGGCCCGCCCCGATGCCCGGACGATCACCGAAGACCAGCGCGTCGTCGACGGTGCCGCCGTCGTCGGCAATCCGGCGGGCGATGTCGCCGACATCGACCTCGACGGCGACGTCCGCACGGTGACGGGCGTGACCGCCGGCATCGCGACCGGGCCGCTCTCCGGTGGCGTGGGGTCGGCGATCGTCACGGCGTTCGGCACCCTGACGCTTCAGGCCGACGGCGCGTACACCTACCGGCCCTCGATCGACCTGCCTGCGGGTCGCTCGGTGCAGGACCTGTTCTCGTACACCATCGCCGATCCGTCCGGTGCCACCTCGACCACGACGATCACCATCACGATCACCGGCGTCGACGACGCGCCCGTCGCGGTTCCGGATGCCAACCGGGTGCGCGCGGGGGGCGTGGGCACGGCCTCTGGCAACGTCGTGGCAGGCGGCGCATCGAGCGACGGCCCCGATCGCGATGCCGATGCCGGCGACGTGCTGTCGGTACGAGGCGTGGTCGCCGGCTCGGCGACCGGGCCGATCGTCGCAGGCGTGAATGCGCCGGTGGCAGGGGCCTACGGCACGGTCGTGATCGGCCCGGACGGTCGCTACACCTACAGCCTCGATCAGGCCGATGCCGCGGTGCTCGCGCTGCGACCCGGGCAGACGCTGACCGACACGTTCAGCTACACCATCGCGGATGCGTCGGGCACCACCGCCACCACCACGCTCACGATCACCATCGAAGGCAACCAGCCGCCGACGGCGGGTTCGAGCACGCTGGTCGTCGACCAGGACCGCCCGCCCGGCGCGCCGCCCCCGCCGGTTGCCCCGCCGACGGTGACCGACGTCGACTCGCCGGCACCGAACCTGACGGTGCGCATCGACGCGATCGCGCGCCCCGAGTCGGGTACCTTCGTGCGGCCCGACGGCACGCCGGTCAGGCCCGGTGACGCGCTGAGCGTCACGGACCTGCAGACGCTGCAGTTCGTGCCCACCCCCGGCTATGGCGCACCGCCGTTGGCGGATGGCACGTTGCCGGGCGGGGCAATCGCCTACACGGTCACCGATCCGTCCGGAAACAGTTCGACGGGCACCGTCTCGGTCTCCCTGCGCCCGACCGCGCCGGTGCCGGCACCGGCGTCGCCCGCGCCCGGCCCCCTGGCCGCTTCGTCGACGCTGCCGCTGCTGGCGCTCGTCTCGGGCGGGGCGCCGGACGCCGGTTCGGGGTCGATGGCCGATGCACCCCTCTCGCGCTTCTTCGACCCCACGCCGTCCGGTCAAGGACTGCCGTCGGGTCCGGGGTCCGCGCTCTCCGGTCCGGGCGCGTCCCCGGTCTCGGACGCGGTCCGGGCGATCGGCGGTGGCCCCATCATCGCGGGCGGCCCGATCGCGAGCGAAGCGTCGATGCTGCAGCCCTATACGCTCGGGCCGCTCGCGGCGCCGCTCGCGCTGGGCACCGTGCCCGGCGAGTACGTCCGGCAGGCGGTCGCCGAAGCGCGCGAAGCGATGTCCTCCGACCGGTTCCGGCTCGATGCGGACTCCGGGCGGCTGGACCTCGATGCGGGCGGACTGTTCCCGTCGAACCGCGTCGATGGCTTGTTCGGCGACGAGCGCATCGGTCCCACCCGGGATTGGATGCCGCTGCAGGCGCCCGCCGCCGCTGCGGCGGCGGCCCCGGTGGTGCCCGCGCCGGCGGCCCCCGCGGTCGCGGGCGCGGTCGAGCGCACGCTCGGACCCGATGACGACTGCGAGCCGCCCCCGAAACCCAAGCCCAAGCCGGTCAAGCGGATCCTGCCCGAGTCGCTCGCCCGTCCTGCCCCGTCGTTCAGCGAACAGCTGAGCGTGCAGAAGAAGAAGTTCCGCGCGCCTGCCAACGTCGTTCCGAAAGCCCCGCCCGCGCGGCAGTGCTGACGGTGCCTGCCATGTCACCGAGCTCGTACCCACTCATGAACGTCCGAACCGCCTACACCTCGTCGCCGTCCGGCGCTCCGCATCGACGCCTCGTTCCGCTGCTCGCGCTCGCCGTGCTCGGGCTCGCCGGCTGCGCGATCACGCCGACGCCAGCCACCGATGCCGAGATCTCGAAGCGCGTGACAGCCGATCGCGCGAAGATGTTCGTCGACCAGGAGGCCGTCAGCGGCCCGATGGCCTATTCGGAGGTCGCGGCGCGCGCCCTCAAGTACAACCAGGACTTCCGCCTCAAGGCGATGGAAGGCGCGCTGTCCCAGGGGCTGCTCGACGTCGCGCGCTGGGACATGTTCCCGCGGGTGCTGGTGAATGCGGGCTACGTGACGCGCTCCCCGAGCGACGGCTCGCGCACGCAGACCGTCGAGACCGGTTTCGAGAGCCTGTTCCACCAGACCTCGACCGAGCGCACCCGCTCGATCGCGAGCGCGGAGTTCTCGTGGAACGTGCTCGACTTCGGCGTCTCGTACTACCGGGCGCGCCAGCAGGCCGACCAGGTGATGATCGCCGAGGAGCGCAAGCGCAAGGTCGTCCAGAACATCCTGGTCGATGCGCGCAATGCCTACTGGCGCGCGCTCGGCGCGCAGCGTCTCTCGGGCCGCATCGACGTGCTGCTCGAGCGTAGCCGCAAGGCGCTCGACGACGCGCGCCGCATCGAGCGGCAGGGCCTGATGCCGCAGCCGCAGGTGCTCGCCTACCAGCGCGCGCTGCTCGACGCGATCGTGCTGCTGCAGTACCGGCGCCAGGAACTCGAGCTCTCCAAGCAGGAGCTGGCGGCGCTGATGAACCTGCCGCCGGGCACCGCGTTCACGCTCGTCGATGCCGAGATGGCGCCGCTGCCGGCTGCGCCGACCAACGTCGCGCAGCTCGAGGAGATCGCGCTGAACCGTCGGCCCGAGCTGCGCGAGGAAGACTACCGCAGCCGCATCACCGCCAACGAGGTGCGGCGCGCGATCGTCTCCGCACTGCCCGGCCTGAGCATCGACGTGTCGGGGCGCTACGACTCGAACCGGTTCCTGCTCGACAACTCCTGGGTCGACGGGGGGCTGCGGCTGGGGATGAACCTGTTCCGGCTCGCGTCGATCCCGAGCCTGATGCGTGCCAACGAGGCGCAGAAGCAGGTCGACGAGGCCCGCCGGATGGCCCAGGCGATGGCGATCATGACGCAGGTCCGCGTCGCCACGCTGCGCTTCGGGCTGACCGTGTCCGAATACGAGCAGGTGTCGACCAGCGCCTCTGTCGACGAGCGCATCCTCGGCTATGCCCGCTCGGCCGCCACCGCGCGTGCCGAGGGCGAGCTCGAGGTCATCCGCAACGAGGCCCGCGCGCTGCTGTCCGAGTACCAGCGCCACATCGCCTACGCGAACGCCCAGGCGGCCTGGGGTCGGATCTACAACTCGCTCGGCTACGACGTCGATCCGCCGCCGCAGGATGC
>JAIYAG010000141.1 GCA_027489195.1 Burkholderiales bacterium
GATCGGCGTCGCCCGCTTCACCGACCCGGCGCTGCCGACGGCGCTTCGTGCCCACGGCATCGAGACGATGGCCTGCGACCTGCTCGACCGCGCGGCGCTCGAGCGGCTGCGCGACGCCACGCCGGACGCCACCAACGTCGTCTTCATGGCCGGCCACAAGTTCGGCGCCTCGGGCAACCCGTCGCTCACCTGGGCGATGAACGTCGGCGTGCCGGCGATGGTGGCCGAGGCCTTCCGGGACCGTCGCATCGTCGCGTTCTCCACCGCCTGCGTGTATCCGTTCGTCGACACCGCCGGTCCCGGCGCGCCCGAGTCGCTCGCGGCGCTGCCGCCGCCGGGCGACTACGCCTGGTCCTGCGTCGGCCGCGAGCGGATGTTCGAGCACGGCTCGCGGACCTGGGGCACGCCCGGGCGGCTGGTGCGCCTGTCGTATGCCATCGACCTGCGCTATGGCGTGCTGCGCGACGTCGCCGACGCGGTCTTCCACGGCCGGCGGCTCGACCTCGCGATGGGGTACGCGGACGTGATCTGGCAGGGCGACGCCAACGAGCAGGCGCTGCGCCTGCTCGCGCACTGCACGGCACCCGCCACGCCGATCAACGTGACCGGACCGGTGCACACCTCGATCCGCACGCTCGCCGCCGAGTTCGGCGAGCGCTTCGGACGTGCGCCGGTGCTCACCGGCAGCGAGGCGCCCACCGCGTGGCTGATCGACACCGCCGAGGCGCAGCGCCTGTTCGGCGCGCCGCGCGTGCCGCTGGCCGCGATGATCGACTGGGTGGCGGACTGGGTCGCACGGGGCGGTGCGAGCCTCGGCAAGCCGACGCACTTCGAGACCCGCGATGGCAGCTACTGAGGGCGGTCCCGCCGTCCTCGCCCATCCGCTGGACCCGACGCGGCTCGACGCCCTGCTCGCGCTGTCGGGCGCCGCGGGCTGGAACCAGGACGCCGACGACTGGACCCACATGCTGTCGGTCGGCCGCGGCTGGGGCCTGTCGCAGGCCGACGGCACGCTCGTCGCGTCCACCGTGGTCCTGCCCTATGGCCCGGCCGACGGGCTGGGCGGCGGCTTCGCATGGGTGAGCATGGTGCTGGTGCTGCCGCAGTGCCGCGGGCGCGGCCACGCGTCGCGGCTGCTGCGCGAGGCGCTGGGCTGGCTCTCGGCGCGCGGGCTGGTGCCGGTGCTGGACGCCACCCCGGCGGGGCATCCGGTCTATCGCCGGGAGGGCTTCGTCGATGCCTGGGGACTCGCGCGCCACGCCCGCGATGGCGGCACGCCCCTGCCCGACGCCGCGGTGCCCGAGGGCCTGCGCATCGAGCCGCTGCGGGAGGGGCACTGGCCGGGGCTGCGGGCGCTGGACGCACCGGCCTTCGGGGGCGATCGGACCGCGCTCCTGCGCGCGCTCGGGCAGCGCGCGCCGCGGCTGGCCCACGTGGCGCTGCACGACGGCCGGGTCACGGGCTACGTGCTCGGTCGGCCGGGCCGCGGGGCGACGCAGCTCGGACCCCTCGTCGCGGCGGACGCGGCCACCGGCATCGCGCTGCTCGACGCGGCGCTCGCCGCCACGCCGGGCCGCGTGCTGGCCGACACGCCCGACACGCAGGGCGCGATGCACGCGGCGCTGCATGCGCGCGGCTTCGCGGTGCAGCGGCCGTTCACCCGGATGCTGTACCCGGACGACGCGCCGGCGGCGTCCATCCGCGCCCCGGGCGATCCGTCGACGCTGCGGCTGATCGCCGGCCCCGAGCTGGGCTGAGCGGTCGCGTCGGGCGGTGGGGCGCGCCGTCCCGCCCTAAGCCAGACCGTGGTGCCGCAGCATCGTCCCTGCGCCACGGACGGGGCCCGCGTTTCGCGATCCGGCACCAGCACCGCCCGTCGCGACACCATTCCGACACGGTCCGGGCACCGCCACCCCCCGGGCGGTCGCTTCCCGCCCACGAATGGACGCGTCGGCCCCAGGCACGGAACAGCCGGGGTGGACTGCCGCTATTCGGAGGATTAGCCCTTACGAGGGGGCCGCATCGTGCGGTCATCCCGTAGGGGTTTTCCGACAACGCCCGTTCGATCGACCGCCATGGCCACTCCTGCTCCGACCCGCACGCCGTCCGCCCGACCCGCCGCCCCCCTCGCGTCCGGCGCGGGTGCATCGGCGGCCGCCTCGACGCCTCAACCCGCCGCGCCGCTCGATGGCAGCGCCGAGCTGCTGCGCCGGACGCTGCCGCTGATGTCGCGACACGCAGCCGGGTACGCGCCCGACTCGTACGCCCTCTGGTACGAGTACGTGCGCGGCGGCAACCCCGCGCTGCGGGCCGAGCTCGACGAGCTGGTCAACGCCTGCGAACGGCTGTCGCACGAGCTGACCTTCGAGCTGCATCAGAAGCACCTGTCCGACCGCGGCGAGGAGTCGGTGCGCAAGGCGGGCGCCGGCCTGCTCGAGCTGATGCACACGATGCGCAACTCGGTCGAGGTCGCGAGCTCCGAAGCCACCGAGTTCGACGCCCAGCTGGCCGCGTTCGGCGAGGGCATCTCGACAGCGGAATCGCCCGAGGACATGCGCCAGCACGTGGACACGATGCGCAGCGACGTCGACCGGATGAACCGCTCGATGTCGGCGCTGACCAGCAAGCTCGAGACCAGCCACAAGGAGGTGTCGCGCCTGCAGAACGAGCTCAAGCGCGCCCGCGAGGAGGCCTCGCTCGATCCGCTGTCCGGCATCCTGAACCGGCGCGGCTTCGATCTCGAGCTCGGCCGGCTGTGCCGTGCCGCCTCCGAGCAGGGCATCGCGTTCTCGCTGGTGATGGTCGACATCGACTTCTTCAAGAAGATCAACGACACCTACGGGCATCCGTTCGGCGACCAGGTGATCCGGGCCGTCGGGCAGGCGCTGTCGCAGCTCACGCAGCGCAAGGACGTCGCGGCGCGCTACGGCGGCGAGGAGTTCGCGCTGCTGCTGCCCGAGACGCCCGCGGCCGGTGCCCGCGAGGTCGCGGACCGGGTGCGCGCGGCGATCGCGCGCGGCACGATCAAGCGCGGCGGCAACGAGCCGGTGGGCAACATCACGATCTCTGCCGGCGTCGCGCAGTACGTGCGCGGCGAGGACCCGCTGTCCCTGATCGCGCGCGCCGACCGGGCGCTGTACGCGTCCAAGCAGGGCGGCCGGAACCGAGTCACGCTGGATGGCTGACTACTTCCCCCGCCCCCCCGAAAACAACCCCTCCGCCCGCCTAACATCCTCGTCCGACAGCCGCGTGACCTGCGCGATCGCGAAGCGCACCTCGGGCGACAGCAGCCAGGGCGCATCCGCCGCCGCCTCGACCAGCGCACCGTCGAACGCGAGCCGTCCGTCGACGGTCCGGACCCAGCCGAGCTCGCCGAGCGTCGCGATGATCGCCCGGAATGCGGCGCGATCGAAGAACTCCGGCGAACCCGGCTCGTGCAGGAAGGCCATGCGCTGCGCGAGCAGATAGCACAGGTCCTCCAGCGCCTTCGGCGTGAGCGCGCCCGAGCCCTGGCCGGTGAGCACCGCGAGCGTGATGAACCAGCGCTCCAGCGGCTGGCGCATCAGCTGCGCGAGCGTGTGCAGGGCCGCCGCCCCGTCGCCGCGCGCGGCCGGTCCCGCGCCGGTCAGCCCGAGCGCGGCGAACGCGGCGAGGCAGGCGTCGACCTTGCTTCCGAGCTCGGCCGCGTCCCATGAGAGGAACAGCTCGGCGCGCAGCAGCGGGAACACGCGGTGCGAGACCGACAGCAGCCGCTCGCGATCGACGCCCGGATGCTGCGACAGCAAGGCCGCCAGCAGCGCGGGCAGCGCCCAGGCGTGCAGCACGTTGTTGCGGAAATAGGCGAGCAGCGCGACCTGCGTGCCATGCACCTGGAGCACGTCGCCCAGGGGATGGGCGATCCGCCAGAGCACGCCGGTGCGCTCGGCCTGCTCGACGATCTCGACGCCCGACAGCGGCGTCACCACCAGACGCGCCGAGTACGGCGCGCGCGCCAGCAGCTCGCGCAGCAGGTCGAGCTGGCGCACGAGCTGCGCGGCATCCATCGCGTGGCGCGGCGAGCCGAGCATCGCGACCGACACCAGGTTCACCGGGTTGACCACCACGGCGTCGTTGATCCGGGTGACGATCTCGAGCGCGAGCGCGTCCACCGCGGCGCGCCGCTCGAGGTCGGCCTTCGTGCTCGCGGCCGCACGCCGTGCGGCGCTGGGCACCGGTGCGCCGTCGGCCGCGGGCGCCGGCAGCGCGCCGCGGGCCTGCAGGAACGGCCCGAGCGCGATCGGCTCGCCGACGTTCACGTGAACGCGACCGAAATGCTCGCGCAGCACCCGCAGCGAGCGCAGCAGCCCGAGCAGCGACTCCTTCTGCTTCGGCCGACCCGACAGCTCGGCGATGTAGGTGTCGCCCTCGAGCACCCGCTCGTAGCCGATGTAGACCGGCACGAACACCAGCGGACGCTGCGGCGCGCGCAGCCAGCTGTCGACCGTCATCGCGAGCAGCCCCGCCTTCGGCGAGAGCGTGCGCCCGGTGCGGCTGCGGCCGCCCTCGACGAAGTACTCCACCGGGAAGCCGCGCGTGATCATCGCGTGCAGGTACTCGGCGAACACCGCCGAGTACAGCGCGTCGCCGCGGAAGCTGCGCCGCAGGAAGAACGCGCCGCCGCGGCGCAGCAGCCCGCCCACCACCGGCAGGTTCAGGTTCGCGCCGGCGGCGACGTGCGGCGGCGGCAGGCCCTGGTAGTAGATGAGGAAGGACAGCAGCAGGTAATCGATGTGGCTGCGGTGGCAGGGCACGTAGACCACGGTGGCATCCGAGGCGATGGCGCGCAGCTCGTCGAGGCGGTTCGCCGAGATCCCGTCGTAGAGCCGGTTCCACAGCAGCTGCAGCAGCAGGTCGTAGGCCCGGATGAACGGATACGAGTAGTTCGACGCGATCTCCCACGCCGCGCGACGCGCGGTGCGCTCGGCGCGCTCGCGCGTCTGGCCCTTGCCCTGCGCGGCCTCCTCGATCGCATGCTGCACCGGCTCGCCCGCGATCACCGCGTTGATCAGCACGTGGCGGTGCGACAGGTCGGGGCCGACCACGCGCTCGCGCACGCGGCGGAACGCCGCGCGCAGCAGCCGGGCCGCGCGGCGCAGCGCGAGCGCGTCGTCGTCCGCACCCCCGGTCATCTCGCGCAGCGACATCGGCTCGCCGAACTCGAGCATCGTCTGGCGGCCGTGGATGATCACGCGGGCGAGCTGCCGCACCGGCCCGGGAATGCCCCAGCCCTCGGCCAGCAGCGCCTTGAGGATCGAGTCCTGGTTGCGCGGCGCGCGGCCCCAGAAGACGTGGACCGGCACGATGGTCACGTCGGCCGCCGGGTCCGCGCGCACCGCGGCGGCCAGACGCGCCAGGCGCGGCGCGTAGGCGTACGGCTGCGCGCGCAGCGGCGAGGGCTGGCCCGACCGCGTGAGATAGAAGAACGAGTGCGACTCGACGGCGTGCGGCGTGCCGTCGGCCCCGGCCGCCGCCAGGGGCGCGAGCGGCAGCGGCAGCCCGAGCGCGCGGGCCTGCTCGTCGAGGACGACCAGCGTCGACAGCGTGCGGAACTGCAGCGCGTAGCAGACCGGCTGGCCGCGATCGAGCTTGCCGGCGAGCGCCTCGGCGCCGACCACCTGCACGCTGACCATCCGCCGCAGCACGGGGCGCATCGCGGCGATCGCGAGGCGACCGAGCCACGAGCCGCGACTGCGGGTGCGCCGCGCGGTCGGCGCGGCCGGCACCGGCCCGACGGGCGGGGAGGACGAGTCGGTCGTCGGATTCGGCGCGTGCTCGGCGGGGTCCACCCCCGAAAGGTCGCACCGGGATCGGCCGGGCGTCAAACCGGCGGCGGCGAACGGGTCGCGGTCGGGCCGGCCGCGGCGGCCTCAGAGCGCCAGCACGTGTCCCTGATCGGGCCGGCCACGGCCGTCGACCATGTCGCGCCAGACACGCGACACGTCGGCGGGCCCCTGCCCCTCGACCACGGTCATCCAGCCGCCCGCGCCCCGCACCTTCGCCGAGAAGCCGTCGCGCGCGGCGGCCAGTCGGCGCTCGACCTCCTGCGCGCCCCAGTCGGCATCGCGCTTTCGCCAGCGGCCGGGCGCGAAGAACATCGCGGGCTTCGGACCCGGCAGCGGCACGGGCGGCGCGCCTTCGGAGCGCCGCGGCGCACCCTGCTCCCAGTGCGTGAGCCCGACCGCGCAGTCGTGGCGCAGCGCGTCGCCCAGGCGCCGGTGGATCGCCTCGCGCACGCGGGCATCGCCCGACATGTCGACGTAGACCGTCGGCACCTCGGCCTCGAGCGAGCCGGCCGCGTCGTAGGGCAGCACGCGGTCGTAGCAGCCCAGCGCCTCGACGAAGGCGACGTTGCCCGGCGAGGTCAGCCCGACCACCTCGACCGCCTCGGCCGTGCCGCGGCGCTGCGCCAGCAGCCACGCGGTCGCGTAGGCGGTCTTGCTCGAGGCGCTGCCCAGCACCACGCGCCGCGCGCCGAAGAAGCCCTCGTCGGCGAGGAAGTCGTCGATCAGGAACGCGGTGGTGAACAGCGGACTGAGCAGCATCTGCTCGGCCTCGCGCGCGCTGCGCGCCGAGGCATCCTCGTCCGCCCGCCCGCGCACGCGCAGGTAGGTGTTGTAGACCGGCGAGAGACCGGCACGGTGGGCCGCGCCATCGGCGAAGCCACGCGGCCCGAGGGCCGTCGGTTCGACCTCGAGGTGCGTGGACATCGGCAGGTAGCCGTAGAAGCGATCACCGACCGGCAGCTCCGGATGCGAGGACGCCACCACCGTCGCGAAGCCCCACACCGGCACGCGCCCCCAGCCCTCGGGCGCCGGGAAGAAGCGCCAGTACTCGAGGCCGGGCGCCGCGCCGCAGGCACCGTAGGTGACGTTGTTCGCGGTCAGCGCGAAGCGCTCGACGCGCAGCACCGCACGGCCGGGCTCGAGGCCGCTCGCGCCGGGCACCGGCCCCTCCACCACGCGGGTGGTGCGCAGGTCGTCGCGGCGGACCTGGACGTCGACGTACGACGCGCCGGTCATTTCGCCATCTTCACGGAACGATCCAGGAACTCGTTCGTGTACGCGCTCTTCACGTCGAACGGCTTGTCCAGACCGATGTACTCCAGGACCAGGTCGTAGTCGGCCTTCATGCGCGCGTCGTCGTGGATGCCGAGCGCGACCTCGCGCGAGGTCTTGTCGCTCATCAGCGTCTCGACGAGCTTCCAGTTGGTGAGCTCGTTGTCGAACTTGAGCGCGCCGTTGGCCTCGATCAGCGCCTGCACGCAGGGCTCGGGCTGCGCGACGCAGGCGGCGAACGCGCGCTGCGTGACCTTCACGAAGCGATCGACCAGCGGGCGGTTCTTGGCGAGGAACTCGGCGTTCACGATCACCGAGTTGCCGTACGGATTGAGGCCCGCGTCCTTCCACGCGAGGAAGCCCATGTCGTCGCCGAGCTCGCGCTGGAAGATGTGGTGGATGTTGTAGAACGAGGTGGTCGCATCGATCGACTTGGCCTTGAGCGCCGACAGCTTGGCGTTCGCGTCGATGTTCACCCAGGTGACCGACTTCGGATCCATGCCGTTGGACTTGGCGAGCGCCGGCCACATCGTGCGCGCCCCGTCGCCGGCCGGATTGCCGATCTTCTTGCCGACGAGGTCCTTGACCGACCTGATGCCCGAGCTCTTGAGCCAGTACAGGCCCTGCGGCGAGTTCGCGTAGACGTTGAAGACCGCGACGAGGTCCGCGCCCTTGCCGCGCGCCACCAGCACGCCACCCATGTCGGCCAGGCCGATGGGGTTGGCGCCCGCGCCGACCTTCTGCGTGGCCAGCGCCGAGCCGCGGCCCGGCTCGAGGTTCAGGTCGATGCCTTCCTTGACGTACCAGCCCTGCTTCTTCGCGAAGTAGTAGGGCGCGTGGTCGCCACCCGGCACCCAGTTGAGGACGAAGTCGACCTTCGTCTGAGCACCCGCCGCGGCTGCACCGAACAGTGCGGCACAGGTGATCGCGACCTTCGCCGCGCGCGCGGTGGACCCATGCATCGTTGCCATCTCGTCTCCTCTCCTGTCGTCGTGATGCGGGCGGCCTCGGGCGGGCTCCGATCGATGGTATCGACCGGTTTCCGAGAGTGTCAACGCCGCCCGGGCGTTGACGCTGCCGGACCCATCGGATAATTTAACCGGATGGTTACATCCTACGGTGCACGGTAGCACGGCCCCCCACCCGATGGCACTGCACCGCTCGGCGCTCCCGCAGGACGTGCTCTCGCTGCTGCGACGCGGCGCGGTCATCCCCGCCCATCCGCTCGCCCTCGACGCCTCGCGATCGCTGGATGCGCGGCACCAGCGCGCGCTGACCCGCTACTACCTGGACGCCGGTGCCGGCGGCCTCGCCGTCGGCGTGCACTCGACGCAGTTCGCGATCCGCGAGGTCGGCCTCTACGAGCCGGTGCTGCGCCTGGCGATGGAGACGGCGCGCGCCTGGACGCAGCGGCCGGTGGTGATGATCGGCGGGCTCGCCGGGCGCACGGCGCAGGCCGTGGCCGAGGCGCGCACCGCGGTCGCGCTCGGCTACCACTGCGGGATGCTGTCGCTGGCCGCGATGAAGGGCGAGTCGATCGATGCGCTCGTCGCGCACTGCGAGGCGGTGGCGGCCGAGATCCCGCTGATCGGCTTCTACCTGCAGACGGCGGTCGGCGGCATCGCGCTGCCCGCCGCGTTCTGGCAGCGCTTCGCCGCGATCGACAACGTGGTGGCGATCAAGATCGCGCCCTTCGACCGCTACGCGACGCTCGACGTCGCGCGCGGCGTCGTGGCCGCCGGCGCCGACGATCGCGTCACGCTCTACACCGGCAACGACGACCACATCGTGCTCGACCTGCTGGCCCCGCTCGCGGTGCGCCGCGACACCGCCGACGGCGTCGAGGAGGTCCGGGTGCGCATCCGCGGCGGGCTGCTCGGCCACTGGAGCGTGTGGACACGCGGCGCGGTCGAGCTGTTCGCGCGGATCGGCCGCGCCATCGAGGAGGACCGCCTCGACGACGACCTGCTCGCACTGGACGCGCGGGTCACCGACTGCAACGCCGCGTTCTTCGACGTGGCCCAC
The DNA here is from genome assembly GCA_027489195.1 of Burkholderiales bacterium. Lineage (GTDB taxonomy): Bacteria > Pseudomonadota > Gammaproteobacteria > Burkholderiales > Burkholderiaceae_E > UBA4615. Next base: position 9,120 of record JAIYAG010000141.1, read on the forward strand.
GGCTTCGCCGGCTGCATTCCCGGCTGCCACGAGGTGCTGCGCCGCCAGGGTCTGCTGCAGGGCATCTGGTGCCTGGATCCGCACGAGACCCTGTCGCCCGGCCAGGCCACGGAGATCGACCGCGTCCTCCGTCAGCACGCGGATCTGGCCGACGACGACTTCGTGCGCGCGAACCTCGCCCGCTGGCTCGCGGATTGAGTCCGCGCCGATGAGCCGCCTGGACTCGCCCGCCTCGCGCTGGACCTTCGCCGTGCTCGCGCACGTCGGTCTGGTCGTAGCCTGGTACCTGTTCGTCGAGATCGGGAAGGTTCCGAAGTTCGTGATGCCCTCGCCGCAGGCGACGCTCGCGGCGCTCTTCAACCCCGACTACTCGTGGTGGCTGAACACCGCGGTCACCGCGACCGAGATCTTCGGCGGCTACTTCCTCGCGCTCGCGGTCGGCGTGATGCTCGCGCTCGCCTTCACCTGGTCGCGCCCGCTCGAGGCGATCTTCCTGCCGCTGCTGGTCACGCTGAACATGATCCCGAAGGTCGCGCTCGGGCCGCTGATCATCGTCTGGTTCAAGTACGGCGTGTTCCCGAACACGCTGATGGCCTTCTCGATCGCGGTGTTCCCGATCCTGCTCACCACCGCGCGCGGGCTGCGCGAGATCGAGCCGGAGCTGCTCGACCTGGTGCGTTCGCTGCGCGGCTCGCGCTGGCAGCTGTTCGTGAAGATCCAGCTTCCGGGCGCGTTGCCGTACATCTTCTCGGGCATGAAGGTCGCGTCGATCCTGGCGGTCGCGGGCGCCGTCGTCGGCGAGTTCCTGGGCTCGGACAAGGGGCTGGGCTACCTGATGCTGCAGGTGCAGGTCACGCTCGACACGCCGGCGATGTTCATGGCGGTGATCCTGATCACGCTGCTGGGCATGCTGCTGTACGGCTTCGTGCTGCTGCTCGAGCGCTGGCTGGTCGTGCGCGACGCGAGGGTCTCTTGAGCGGGGCCGACGAGGCGTTCATCCACCTGCGCGGCGTGCGCAAGGTCTACCGGACGGGCGGGCGCGAGCACCTCGCGATCTCGGACGCGAGCTTCGACGTGATGCCGGGCGAGCTGGTCTCGCTGGTCGGGCCCTCGGGCTGCGGCAAGTCGACGCTGCTCAAGATCCTGTCGGGGCTGCATCCGCACGACGGCGGCGAGGTCCGCATCGGCTCGGCGGCCAACCCCTTCGACCCGGCGCGCGACATCGGCATGGTGTTCCAGCAGCCGCTGCTGCTGAAGTGGCGCCGGATCATCGACAACGTGCTGCTGCCGGCCGAGATCCTGGGGCTGCCGATGGCCGCGGCACGCGACCGCGCGCGTGCGCTGCTCGCGCTGGTCGGCCTGGCCGGCAGCGAGGACAAGTATCCGTACGAGCTGTCCGGCGGCATGCAGCAGCGCGCCGCGATCGCGCGTTCCCTGGTGCACGACCCGAAGCTGGTGCTGATGGACGAGCCGTTCGGCGCGCTGGACGCGCTGACCCGCGAGAAGATGAACCTCGAGCTGCTGCGGATCTGGCGCGAATCGGGCAAGACGATCGTGTTCGTCACGCACGGCATCTCCGAGGCGGTGTTCCTCGGCACGCGCGTGGTCGTGCTGACCGCGGGCCCGGCCCGGATGGCCGACAACTTCCCGGTCGAGCTGCCCTATCCGCGCACGCTCGACATGAAGACGCACGAGGCCTTCGGCGTCTACACGCGGCGCATCTACGCGCTGCTCGGCATGGAGTGACGATGCACGCCCCCCGCTTCACCGTCGTCTCGATCGAGGCCTTCGAGCGCGACGTGCGCCTGCGCATGCCGTTCCGCTTCGGCGTGGTCACGCTCACCGCGGCGCCGCAGGCCTTCGTGCGCGCGACGATCCGCCTGGCCGACGGCACCGAGGCGAGCGGCGCCGCGGCCGAGCTGCTCGCGCCCAAGTGGTTCGACAAGGATCCGGCGCTGTCGAACGAGGACAACTTCGACCAGCTGCGTCGCGCGGTGCGCCTTGCGCGCGTGGCCTATGCGGATGGCGAGGCGCGCAGCGCGGTCGGCCACTTCGCCGCGCACCATGCCGCGCATGCCGCGCGCTGCGCCGCGCAGGGCCTGAACGGGCTGGTGGCAGGCTTCGGCCCGGCGCTGGTCGACCGCGCGCTGCTCGACGCGCTGTGCCGCGCGCTCGGTGTGCCGTTCTCCGCCGCGGTCCGCGAGGACCGCATCGGCCTGGCCGCGCACGCGGCGGCGCTGGCTCCGGAGCTCGAGGGCTTCGACGTCGGCGCGTTCCTCGCCGCGCTGCGGCCCGCCGACTCGATCGCCGCGCGCCACACCGTCGGACTGGTCGATCGCATCGTCGCCGCCGATGCGGGCGCGCCGGTGGGCGACGGGCTGCCCGAGACGCTCGAGGAGGTGGTGGCGCGCTACGGCCACCGCTGGTTCAAGCTCAAGGTCGGCGGCGACGTCGCGGCCGACGTCGAGCGGCTGTCGGCGATCGCCTCGGTGCTCGACCGGATCCCCGAGCCGTACCGGGCCTCGCTCGACGGCAACGAGCAGTACGACGACGTCGACGGCGTGGTGGCGCTGTGGCATGCGATGGGCGCCGAGCCGCGGCTGCGCCGCCTGGTCGACAGCGTCGTGTTCATCGAGCAGCCGATCCGGCGCTCGAGTGCGCTGTCGCGCGACATCGGCGCGCTCGCGGCAGAGCGGCCGGTGATCGTCGACGAGTCCGACGACACGCTCGACGCCTTCGCCCGCGCGCGTGCGCTCGGCTACGTCGGCGTGTCCTCGAAGACCTGCAAGGGCCTGTACAAGTCGATGCTCAACGCGGCCCGCTGCGCGCGCTGGAACGCCGACGCCGGGTCGGCGCGCTGCTTCATGAGCGCCGAGGACCTGACCATCCAGGCGGGACTCGCGCTGCAGCAGGACCTGGCGCTGGTGTCGCTGCTCGGGATCACCCACGTCGAGCGCAACGGCCACCACTACGTCGACGGCATGGCCGCCTTGCCCGCCGCCGAGCAGCAGGCCTTCCTCGACGCGCACCCCGACCTCTATGAACGCAGCCACGGCGCGGTCCGCGTGCGGATCCGCGACGGGCGGCTCTCGATCGGCTCGCTCGATGCGCCGGGCTTCGCGAGCGGCGCGATGCCGGCGTGGGACGCGATGCGGGCGCTGCCGAATGGCTGGCGCGCAGGCTGAGGCGACGGGGACCGCCCCGTTCTAGAGCCCGGCCTCCACGCCCGCGCTTGCCAGGGCGCGAAGCGTGGCGCACGGTGGGGCATCACCCACCCCGCGCGCCTCACCGCGCGTCACCGACCTTGACCGATCCGACGCCCGTGCCGCACGCCCCTCGCGCCGCTGGCCCCGTGCTGCACGCGGCCGACCTGCGCGGCCTCGCCCGCCTCGGCATCGACGCCGTGACCGGCGTCACCGACGTCGTCGAGGGCATGCATGCCGCGATCGCGCAGCCTTCGTGGCCTCTCGGGCCGGCCGGTCCGGCGCGCACCCGCGGCCTCACCGGCTTCGTCTACCGCACCGTGCGCGGCACGACGCGCGCGGTCGGCACGGGGCTGGACGCGGTGCTGGGCGGCGTCGGTGCGGCCGCCGCGCGCGGTGCGTCGGGACACGGTCCCTCGGTACGCCGCGAGGCCCTGCTCGCGGCGCTCAACGGCGTCTGGGGCGATCACCTGGTCGCCACCGGCAATCCGCTCGCGATCCCGATGACGCTGCGCGTCGACGGGCGCGTGATCGACCCCGCGATGGGCCCGTCGCACGGCGACGGACGTCGGCTGCTGCTGATGGTCCACGGGCTGTGCATGAACGACCTGCAGTGGCGACGCAACGGGCACGACCACGGCGCGATGCTCGCCGAGGCGGGCGGCTGGACGACGCTGCACGTGCACTACAACACCGGCCGGCACATCGCCGACAACGGGCGCGCGCTCGACGCGCTGCTCGAGGACCTGCTCGCGCGCTGGCCGGTGACGGTCGAGTCGATCGCGATCGTCGGCCACAGCATGGGCGGGCTCGTCGCGCGCAGCGCCTGCCACGCAGCGGCCGAGGCCGGCCACCGCTGGCCGGCCTCGCTGTCGGCGATGGTCTTCCTCGGCACGCCGCACCACGGCGCGCCGCTCGAGCGGCTCGGCCATGTCGTCGACCGCACGCTGGGCGCGAGCCCGTACGCCGCGCCGCTCGCTCGCCTCGGGCGCGCCCGCAGCGCCGGCATCACGGATCTGCGCCACGGCCTGCTGCGCGACGAGGACCGTGCGGGCGACGACCGCTTCGCCCATGCGCACGACACCCGCGTGCCCACGCCGCTGCCGGCGGGCGTGCCGGTCTACCTGGTCGCCGCCACCACCGCGGAACGGGTCGGCGGGCGGCGCGACACCTGGGTCGGCGACGGCATGGTGCCGCTGGCGAGCGCGCTCGGCGAGCATCCCGATCCGGCGTTCGCGCTCGGCGTGCCGCGCGCGCGCCGCCTGGTGGTCGCCTCGGCCAACCACTGGGACCTGCTCGAGCATCCCGAGGTCGCAGCGCGTCTGCGCCGCTGGCTCGGCGGCCCGGCCCGACTCACTCCACCGGCACCGGCCGCAGCGCGTTGATCTGGCGCTGCTCGACGGCCGGGGCGGCATGGCCCCAGCTGTTGCGCAGCCCGTTCACCAGCGCGGCCACCTCGCGGTCGTCGAGACCGGGACCGGCCGGCGGCATGCCGTACGGCCGCGGATTCGAGCGGGTGGCCGGCGGAAAGCCGCCATGCAGCACCGCGCGGATCGAGTTGGTGGGCGAGGCCATCGTCAGTGTCCGGTTGCCGGCGAGCGCCGGCCAGTGCGGCGGCGCGCCCTCGCCCTGCTCGCCGTGGCAGTCGGCGCATCGCTCGCGGTAGAGCCGCGCGCCGAGCTCCAGCGATGCGCTGCCCGGCGCGAGGTCCGCACGCTTCGGTGCCGCCGGCGGCTCGACACGCGGCAGCGCGCGCAGGTAGGTCGCCATCGCCTCGAGGTCGGCGGGCACCAGATGCTGCAGGCTGTTGGCCACCACCTGCGCCATCGGGCCGCTCGCGACCGCACGCGCATTCAGGCCCGCCCCCAGCCATTCGACCGTCTCGGCCTGCGTCCACGCGGCGACGCTGCCGTCGCGCCCGTCGAGCAGCGACGGCACGTGCCAGCCCTGCAGCGGTTCCGTCGCCCCGCCGAGCGGCGCGCCCCGCGGCGCGCCGAGTGCGTTGCGGTCGGTGTGGCAGGCGCCGCAGTGACCGAGCCCCTGCACGAGGTAGGCGCCGCGGTTCCAGGCCGTGTCGCGCGCCGGATCGGGCTCGAAGCGCGCCGGGCGGAAGTACAGCAGCCGCCAGCCGTCGAGCAGCCAGGGCAGGTTCCACGGGAAGCGCAGCGCATGCGGGCGGTTCGGCGCGCGCACCGGCGCGAGGCTGCGCAGGTAGGCGTGCAGCGCGTCGGCATCGGCGTCCGACACCCGCGTGTACTCGGTGTACGGGAACGCCGGATAGAGCGCGTGGCCGTCGCGCGAGCGGCCCTCGCGCAGCGCGCGCCGGAAGTCGTCCGCGCTCCAGGCGCCGAGTCCGGTCTCGACATCGGGCGTGAGGTTGGACGCGTGGATCGTGCCGAAGGGCGTCGGGATGCCCCGACCGCCCGCGTACGGCGCACCGCCGCGCGCGGTGTGGCAGCCGGCGCAGTTGCCGGCGAGCGCGAGGTACGCCCCGCGGGCGACCGGGTCGGCCGAGGACGGGTCGGGCACGGTGGTGACGCTCGCCGGTGTCGCGACGACATTCGTAACGGTCGTGACGATCCCGCCCGGCGCGTCGCCGGCCGGCGGCGCACGACGCCCGATCAGCGCCGCGAGCACGATCCCGGTGATGGCGAGCAGCAGCAGGCCCGCGGTGCGGCGCGTCCGAGGGCTCATCGCCCGAGCCCGCCGCAGTCGAGCGGCAGCCGCGCCGGCAGCGCCGCGGCGGGGCGGGCCGCCGCCGGCACCGGCTGCGCGGCGAGCCAGGCGGTGACCGCGGCGATGTCGGCGGCCGGGAGCCGCTTCGCGATCGTCGCCATGCAGTCGGGCGCCATCGCGCGGCGCGTGCCGTTCAGCCAGGCGCCGAACTGCGCGTTCAGGTAGTCGCGCGGCAGCCCGAGCAGCCCGGGCACCGCGGGCTGGGCGCCGAGCAGCGCGTCACCGTGGCAGGCGGTGCAGGCCGGCAGCTCGCGCGACGGGTCGCCGGCGACGACCAGCCGGCGCCCGCGCTCGAGCACCTCGGGCGTCACCGACGGCGGTGGCGGCGCGGGATACGGCGGATGGCGTGACGCGAAGTGCGCGGCGATCTCGCGCAGGTAGTCGTCCGACAGGTGCTCGACCATCCAGGTCATCGAGGGCACCGTGCGCCGGCCGTCGCGGAAGTTGATCAGCTGGTTGGCGAGGTAGCCGGCCGGTTTGCCGGCGATCCGCGGGTAGTAGCCGTCGGCGGTCGCGCGGCCCTGGTCGCCGTGGCAGCCGGTGCAGGCGAGCAGGCGCGCGTCGAGCGTGTCGGGAGGCGGGGGCGCGGCACGCGACGTCGCGGCCGGCAGTGCGAGGAACAGGACGAGGCAGGACGCGAGGGTGGTGTGGATCCGGAACGGCATGGAGCGGCGAGACGTGCGGGGCGACGCGCAGGGCGTCGGCCCCTGGAGGCCCGGGAGCAGTCAGGGCCGGAGACGAAGGCAGTCGAGTATAGCGATCCGGACCGGTCAAGCCGCGCGCCGCGCGCCGTACCGCCGCAAGCGATGCCGCCCGACCGGCGGGGCGCCGGTCCTGCGGCTCAGTGCCCGCCGGCCTCGATCAGCCCGCGCAGGTAGCCCGCGGCGAACGCCGCGCAGCCCGGCCCGTCGGGCCGGTAGTCGAAGGGCTCGACCGCGATCCAGCCGCGGTGGCCCGCGCGCTCGAGCGCGGCGAGGATCGGCGCGAAGGCATCGTCGCCCTGCCCCGGCGCGCGCCGGTTGCGGTCGTTGAGCTGCACGTGGGCCAGCAGCCCTGTCGGCCACCAGCGCTCGATCAGCGCGGCCAGCGGCTCGGTCTCGGCGAGCGCGCCCGACGAGGTGTCGAGCATCGTGCGCAGCGCGGGCACGGCCGCCGCGCGCACGATGGCCGCCGCCTCGGCGACGGTGTTGACGATCGGCGTCTGGTCGCGCGACAGCGGCTCGATGCAGTAGACGACGCCCGCCTCGCCCGCGGCCTCGCCCGCGCGCGCCCAGCAGTCGGCGGCGCGCGCCAGCGCATCGGCGTGCGACTGTCCGGGCGCGGGTGCGCGCTGCGCGGGCGAGCCGTGGACGAGGTAGTCGCCGCCGAGCGCGGCGCACAGCGCGACCAGCCGCCGCATGACCTCGACCGTGCGCGTGCGCAGCGCGTCGTCGGGGGTGGTGATCGACAGCCCCTTGGGCGCGACCAGCAGCCAGTGCAGCCCGCAGATCGCAAGGCCGTGGTCGGCGGCGATGCGCCGCAGCTCGGCGGCACGTGCGTCGTCGATCGACAGCGGATCGTCGGCGAGCGTGAACGGCGCGACCTCGAGCGCGGTGTAGCCGAGCGATGCCGCGTACGCGCACTGCGCCGCGAAGGGCATCGGCGCGAGCACCTCGTTGCACAGCGCGAGGCGCGCGGCCATCGGCACGCGGGGAAGGTCGTTCATCGCACAGGCTCCGTGCGGCGCTCAGGCCGCTGCAGCGGGGGCGCGTAGCGCGATCAGGCGGCGGACCGCCGGCACCTGCGACAGCAGCATCGCCAGCACCACCAGCGCCAGCAGCGCGCTGATCGGCCGCGTGAAGAAGGGCAGCAGGCTGCCGTCGGAGAGCACCAGGCCGCGGCGCAGCGTCTTGTCGACGATGTCGCCCAGCACCAGCCCGAGCACGAAGGGCGCGACCGGATAGCCGCGGCGCCTGAGGAAGAAGCAGATGACGCCGATCACGCACATCACGTACACGTCGAACAGCCGCGAGGCGATCGAGTACGAGCCCAGCACGCACAGCACGAAGACGATCGGCATGATCACCTCGCGCGGCACGCGCAGCACCCACAGGATCGGCCGCACCATCACGAGACCGAACACCAGGATCGCCAGCGTCGCGATCAGCGTGATCGCGACCACGTCGAAGACGAACTGCGGCTGCGTCGTCATCAGCATCGGGCCGGGCTGCACGCCGTGGATGATCATCGCGGCCATCAGCACCGCCGCCGGGGCCGAACCGGGCACGCCGAGGGCGAGCGCCGGGATCATCGCGCCGGGCACCGCGGCGTTGTCGCCGGTCTCGGCCGCCATCAGGCCCTCGACCGAGCCCTTGCCGAACAGCTCGCGCTCCTTGCTCGCCCGGCGCGCCGCCGCGTAGGAGCTCCAGGCCGCCATGTCCTCGCCGACGCCCGGCAGGATGCCGACGAACACCCCGATCACGCCCGAGCGCAGCACCGTGCGCCAGTACCGCAGCACGTCGCGGATGCGCGGCAGCACCGAGTCGATGGTCTCGACCACGGGCCGCGCGCGCGGCTCGGCCATGACCACCAGCACCTCGGCGAAGCCGAAGGCGCCGACCAGCGCCGGGATCAGGTTGATGCCACCGGTCAGCTCGCCCCAGCCGAAGGTGAAGCGCTCGTAGGCATGCACCGGGTCCAGGCCGATGCCCGCGACGAACAGGCCGAGCAGGCCCATCAGCCAGCCCTTGACCGGATCGGAGCCGGTGAGCGTGCCCGACATCAGCACGCCGAGCATGCCGAGCCAGAAGAACTCGAAGGCGCCGAACTTCAGCGCGAACTCGGCCAGCATCGGCGTGAACGCCGCGAGGCACAGCACGCCGAACAGCGAGCCCGCCACCGAGCCGGTTGTGGCGATGCCCATCGCCCGCCCGGCCTTGCCCTGGCGCGCGAGCGCGTTGCCGTCGAGGCAGGCGGCGGCGTTGGCGGCCGTGCCCGGGATGTTCAGCAGGATCGAGGTGCGGCTGCCGCCGTAGATCGCGCCGACGTACACGCAGACCAGCACGAGGATCGCCTCGGTCGGCTGCATGCGGACGGTGAGCGTGGTGAACAGCGCGATGCCGAGCGTCGCCGACAGGCCGGGCAGCAACCCGATCACGATGCCGGCGAGGGTCGCGCCCAGCGCGTAGAGGATCTGCATCGGGCCGGCCAGCTTCGCGAGCGAGCCGGCCAGCATCAGGAGGCCATCCATGGGTCAGGGCAGCCGCACGAGGAACAGGTCCTGGAAGAGGTGCGCGATGGCGAAGCAGGTGCCGAGGGCGATCGCGGCGGCACCCGCCAGCCCCCGCGGCACGGTGCCCGCGGCCCGCCATTCGGGCAGGCGAAGCATCGCGATCCAGGCGAACACCAGCGCCGACGCGGTGGCGACGAAGGGCAGGCCGCGCCCGAGCAGCCCGAACACGAAGACCGCGCAGAGCACGAGGACCGCGCCGATGCGCAGCACGACGGCGCGCGGCGAGGGCATGTCGGGGTCGTCCGGGACCGCTGGCCCGGCGGCGGCGCCGGACTCGGGCGCCGCCGCGGCGGCCGCGCCGCCCCGCTCGCGCCACGCCAGCACCGCGCCGAACACCGCGATCAGCACCCCGAGCAGCCCCGGCACCAGGCCCGGCGCCGACCACGGCTCGATGTTCATCTGCGCGAGCCGGTCCATCCGGAACGCGGCGATCGCGATCGCCACGCCGAGCACGATCCAGCCGAGGGCGACCGTCATCGCGCGGACCGGTGCGGCGCGCCGCTCAGCGCCGGATGCCGATCGACTCGGGCGTGACCTTCGCCATGCCCGAGTCCTGCAGCAGGAACGCGTCCGACACCACCGTCGGCCACACCGCGTCGTACGCGGCCTTCCCGCTCAGCGGCGTGAACAGCGCGCCGCGCTGCGTGGCGTAGGTCTTGAGCTTCTCGGAGGTGGCGATGCGCTCGGCCCAGAGCTTCTCGACCGTCGCCACCACCTCGGGCGGCACGCCCTTGGGGATGAAGATGCCGAAGCCGCTGGTGACCTTCGGGAAGTCCTTCACGAAGTCGGTGATCGGCGGGATGGTGCCGAAGCCCTCGATGGTGAGCGGCGTGTCGGC
>JAIYAG010000454.1 GCA_027489195.1 Burkholderiales bacterium
AAGACACGGGCCCGAAGGCGCAGATGAACCTTCAGTTTTCGATGCTGAACGCGGATTCGAGATAAGGCGGGGAGGGCGCTTCAGTCCTGCGCGCGATACCGCTGCTGCAGCGCCTCGATCTCGTCGTGCCCCAGCATCTTCTGGCGCTCGTCGAACATCATCAGCATCGACTCCGCCCCTGCGATCGAGCCGTTCGCGCGCAGGTGGCCGAGCACCTCGCGCATCGCCTGCATCGCCGCCTGCAGCGCCGCGTTCGCATACAGGATGCCGGCGAAGCCCATCTCGGCCAGCGCCTCGCGGGCCAGCAATGGCGTGCGCCCGCCGATCACCATGTTGCACACATGCCGGCCCGGCACCTCGCGCGGGATGGCCGCCAGCTCCTCGAGGCTGCGCGGCGCCTCCACGAACAGGAAGTCCGCGCCCGCCGCCTGGTAGCGCCGGGCCCGATCGAGCGCCGCCGGCAGCCCCTCGACCGCGCGGGCGTCGGTGCGCGCGAGGATCATCATCTGCGCATCGTGGCGCGCGTCGACCGCGGCGCGCAGCTCCTGCACCATCTCCGCCGCCGGGATCACGTCCTTGCCGTCGAAGTGCCCGCAGCGCTTCGGGAAGGTCTGGTCCTCGAGCATCACCGCGCTCGCGCCCGCGCGCTCCAGCAGCCGCACCGTGCGGCCCACGTTCACCGCGTTGCCGAAGCCGGTGTCCGCATCCACGATGATCGGCAGGTCCACCGCATCGCGGATCGCCGACACGTGGTCGACGAGCTCGGTGATCGAGGTCAGCCCCACGTCGGGCTTGCCCAGGTGCCAGTTGGCGACCGCCGCGCCGCTCACGAACACCGCCTCGAAGCCGGCCGCCGCGATGAAGCGGGCGGACAGCGCATTGCCCGCGCCCGGCAGGATCGTGCCCGCGCCGGGCGCCATCAGCGCCTGCAGCCGTCGGTTCAGGGTGTCGTTCATCGGGTCGTCTCCTCGGGCTCGTCTCGGCCCTGCCGGTGTCGCGGGGCCCTGTGCTATTCTGAGCCGGCGCCGAGTTGTCTCGCTTGCGGGCGCGTTATAAATGCAGCTAAACCGAGTGGGCCGAGGCCCGCCGTCTGCTGCACGCACGGCGGGCCTTTCGTTTTCTGGCATTGATCGACATGACCGATTCACAGCGGCCCGACCGGCCCCACCAGCCCCTCGGCCTCGACACCCTCGCCATCCGCGAGGGCATCGCGCGCACGCAGTACAACGAGCACAACGAGCCGATGTTCCTGACATCGAGCTTCGTGTTCGACAACGCCGCGCAGGCCGCCGCGCGCTTCATGGGCGAGGAAGAGGGCTTCATCTACTCGCGCGCCGGCAACCCCACCGTCGCCGCCTTCCAGAACCGGCTGGCCGCGCTCGAGGGCGCCGAGGCCTGCGTGGCCACCGCCTCCGGCATGTCCGCCATCATGGCCACCGTGATGAGCCTCACGCGGGCCGGCGACCATGTCGTCGCCGCCTACGAGCTGTTCGGCGCGACCCTGCAGATGTTCACCATCCTGCAGCGCTTCGGCGTTGAAGTGAGCTACGTGCCGATCGAGGACACCGACGCCTGGCGCGCCGCGATCCGCCCGAACACCAGGCTCCTTTACGTCGAGACCCCGTCCAACCCGCTCACCAAGCTCACCGACGTGCGCGCGCTGGCCGCGGTGGCGCGCGAGCGCGGCGTGAAGCTCGCCGTCGACAACTGCTTCTGCTCGCCCGCGCTGCAGCGCCCGCTGGACCTGGGCGCCGACATCGTCGTGCACTCCGCCACCAAGTACATCGACGGCCAGGGCCGCGTGCTGGGCGGCGCCGTCTGCGGCGACGCGAAGTACATCAACGAGACGCTCGCGCCCTTCGTGCGCACCACCGGCCCCGCGCTGTCGGCGTTCAACGCCTGGGTGCTGCTCAAGGGCCTGGAGACGCTGGGCATGCGCATGGAGCGCCAGTCCGCCAACGCGATGAAGCTCGCGCAGTGGCTCGAGGCGCAGCCCGGCGTGGGCCGCGTGTACTACCCCGGTCTGGCCTCGCATCCGCAGCACGCGCTCGCGATGGCGCAGCAGAAGACGGGCGGCGCCATCGTGTCCTTCGAGCTCGGACGCGACGGCGAGGACCTCTACGGCCCGGCACTGCGCGAGCGCGCCTGGCGCGTCATCGACGCGTGCCGGCTGCTGTCCATCACCGCCAACCTCGGCGACGTGAAGACCACCATCACCCATCCGGCGAGCACCACCCACGGGCGCGCCGGGGCCGAGGCGCGTCGCGCCTCCGGCGTCACCGAGGGCCTGATCCGCATCGCGGTCGGGGCCGAGACGCCCGAGGACCTGATCGCGGACCTCGCGGGCGGCCTGGCCGCGGCCGGATGAGCCGGCCGAGCGTCACGCGCGTGCTCGTCGGCGCGACGCTCGCGGGTCTGCTCGCCGGCTGTGCGAGCCAGGACCTGTACCAGAGCTCGCAGGGGTTTCGCCGCTCGCAGTGCGAGCGCATCCTCGAGGCCGACCGGCGTGCCGATTGCATGCGCAACGCCGACCGGGACTGGGAGTCGTACGAGCGCGATCGGGAACGGGCGCGCCGCTGAGCACAGGGCCGAAGGCGATGAAGGCAAAGCGGCGCGACCCTTCTGCGATACGCCTCAAGGCGATCCGGCGCACGGAGTCGATGCTGCGCCGCAGGGGGTGGCCGCGGCTGGAGATGATGCTGCTGGTCGCCCTCACGGGCCTGGCCGGGCTGCTGTCCTCGTTCTGCCTGCTGCGGCTCGGGGTGGAGTCGATGGCCGTGCGCTACCCGATCGCGGTGGCGCTGGCCTACCTGGTCTTCCTCGGGCTGATGTGGGTCTGGCTGCGTGCCCGCAAAGACGACCTGTCGGGCCTGCTCGAGCTCGTGCCCACCGACGGGGTCGGCGCGGTGTTCGACGCCATGCCCGGGCCCGGCTCCCGGCTGCCCTCGTTCGGTGGCGGCGGTGGGCGCTTCGGCGGGGGCGGTGCGTCGGGCTCGTTCGAGGCGCCCGACCTCGGCGTCGCCCGGGCGGCCGGCTCCGCGATGCACGATGCCGTCGGAATCACCGGCAAGGGTGCGGGCAACGCTGCGGGCAGCCCCGTGAGCGATGCGCTGGGCAGCAAGGTAGGCGATGCCGTGGGCGGCAAGGTGGGCGATGCGGTGGGCGCCGTGCTCGATACGGACGAGGGCGCCGTCCCCGTCATCGTGATCGGCCTCGTGCTCCTCTTCGCGCTCGGCCTGCTCGTGGCCTGCGGCTACGTCGTCTACATCGCGCCCGCCCTGTTCGCCGAGGTGCTCGTCGACGGGATCCTGTCGGTGGTGCTGTTCCGCCACCTGCGCGCCGAACAGCGCCCGTCCTGGTACGGGGCCGCGGTCCGCGGCACGATCGTCCCCTTCGTGGCGACCGCCGTCTTCCTGTGCGCCGTCGGCTACGCGATGGCCGTCTACGC
>JAIYAG010000380.1 GCA_027489195.1 Burkholderiales bacterium
AACGGGCCCGCCGCTCTCGGGCTGATCGCGTGCAGCGTCTGCGCGAAGAGCTCCTTGCCGACGCCCGAGGCGCCGGTGAACAGCACCGTGGCCCGCGTCGGCGCCACGCGCTCGATCAGGTGCCTCGCCGCGCTGAACGAAGACGAGATGCCGATCGGCTCGGGCGCGGCGGCATCGCCCCGCTTCGAGGACGAGGTGCGGCGTGCGGCCACGTCCGCGACGACCGGCACGAGCGCGCGCCGAACCTGTACCGCCGACGCGTCAGGCGCAAAGTAGCGAAGGTCCGACTCCGGATCGTCCCACTGCTCGGCGGGCCGGCCGGTGATCCGGCAGACCTCTGCGCCGCTGGAGCGGCAGGCGACCTCGCGGTAGATGATGCGCTTGCCCATGAACGCGCTCGCATAGCCGCTTGCGTAGCCGACCTGCATCCAGCACGCCGGTTCGGTGCCGATGCCGAATGCGGCGATGTGCTCGTCGTCCTCGCTGGAGTCGTGCCACCAGTAGTCGGCGAAGAAGTCGCCGCGCGCGATGTCGAACTCGAAGGTGATCGTCACCGGTCGCACGATGCCCTCGAGCTTGTGCATCCGCGGGCCTGCGTGGAACGCGTTCGCCGGATCGCTGTCTGGCCACATCCGGCGGACGAGCTCCGCGTCGCGCGCACCGGCGGCGTAGCCCACGCGGGTCAGCAGCGAGCGCGCGTGCTCCTGGCCCATGCTGGCGATCAGCTCCCGGCGCAGCGCTCCGTAGGTCGACGAGCGCCAGAGCACCATCCGCTGGTCGTTCAGCCAGATGCGCCCGTCCCCGGGCGAGAACATCAGGGTCTCGGTCAGGTCGCGCAGCGTCGGCGCGGCGCCCTCGTCGATGTCGGCGCTCGTCCGGGTGGGGCCCGCTCGGCGCTGCAGCTCGGCGAGACTCAGTCGGGATTCCGGCTTCTTCGGCACGCGACTCCTGCGTTTGGACCACGTCGATCAATTGTAGATGATCGATTGTCGATCATTCGATGAACCCTCGATCCGGCGCATCCCAGGGCGCCCGGCCCTAAGTCCTTGTCCCGGCTTGCGATTCGGCGTCGCGTGGCGGCTGGCACCGTTATTGCACTCCTGCCCGGCACGCGGCAAACGACCGCGCGAGGAGGAGACCATGCTCGAAGGCAAGACCATCGTCGTGACCGGCGCGGCGTCAGGGATCGGCGCGGCGACCGCGGCGTGGATCGCCGCGCACGGCGCCGAGGTCGTGTCCGTCGACATCCGTCGGCCGGCGCAGCCGGTCGGCCGGTTCATCGAGGCCGACCTCGCCGATCCCGCCTCGATCGACCGGCTGGTCGACGCGCTGCCCGCGGGCCTCGACGGGCTCGCCAACGTCGCCGGCCTGCCGCCGACGCACCCGGCCGAGCGGGTCGTCGCGGTCAACCTCGTGGGACTCAAGGCGCTCACCGTCCTGCTCGCGCCGAAGCTCGCCGACGGCGCGTCGATCGTCAACCTCGCCTCGCTGGCCGGCATCGGCTGGCCCGACGCGAAGGCCGCGATCGACGCCAGCGCCGATCTCGACTTCGACGACGTTCCGGCGTTCTGCTCCGCCCACGGCATCGCCGGGCCGCGCAGCTATTTCTTCTCGAAGGAGGCGCTGATCGTCTGGACGATGCAGAACCGCTGGACCTGGCGGGAGCGTGGCATCCGGATGAACTCGGTCAGCCCCGGGCCGGTCGAGACGCCCATCCTCAAGGACTTCCTCGAGACGCTGGGGGGGCGCGCGGAGGAGGACATGCGGACGATGGATCGGCCCGGTCGGCCCGGGGACATCGCGCCCGTGGTCGGCTTCCTGCTGTCGGACGGATCGGCCTGGATCCGCGGGACGAACCTGCCGGTCGACGGCGGCATGCAGTCCAACCTGCTGTGCCAGCGGCACGGCTTCTGACGGCAGTCACCGACCCGTGCGGGTTCGTCCCGCGGACCGAGCCCCGACGCATTCCTTTCCGATCCAGACCCGACGACGACATAGGAGACCCCGAATGAACGATCGACCCGCATCCGCCCGCACCCCCCGCGCCCTCGCGCGACGTCATGCCCTCGGCACCGTGGGCGCCGCCGGCCTCGCGCTGGCCGCACCGCGCCAGGTGTTCGCGCAGGGCGCGGACGTGCTCAAGGTCGGCTTCATCAGCCCGCGTACCGGCCCGCTCGGCAGCTTCGGCGAGGGCGACGGCTACGTGCTGGATCTCGCCAGGAAGGCACTCGCCCCGGGGCTCGTCGTGGGCGGCCGGACATACAAGGTCGAAGTCCTGGATCGCGACACCCAGTCCGACCCCGCTCGCGCCAGCCAGCTCGCCAAGACGCTGATCAACACCGACCGCGTCGACCTGATGCTCGCCACCTCGACGCCCGAGGTCGTGAACCCGGTGGCGGATGCATGCGAGGGCGCGGGCGTCCCGTGCCTCGCGACCGTGATGCCGTGGGAGGCCTTCTACTTCGGACGCGGCGCGAAGCCCGGCGAGCCCTCGCCCTTCAAGTGGACCTACCTGTTCTCGTTCGGCGTCTCGAACTTCGTGCGCTCCTATCTCTCCCAGTGGGGTGCGGTGCCCAACAACCGGCGGGTCGCCGCGCTGCTGCCCAACGATGCGGATGGCAACGCGATCCGCGGCGCGCTGCTGCCCGAGCTGGCGAAGGCCGGCTACACGGTCATCGACGGCGGCCCCTACGAGACCGGCACCACCGACTACTCGGCACAGATCAACCGCTTCAAGACCGAGAAGTGCGACATCCTGCTGACCTTCCCGATCCCGCCCGACTTCGCGACGTTCTGGCGGCAGGCGGCGCAGCAGGGGCTCGCGCGGACGATGAAGGTGGTCCAGGTCGCCAAGACGGGGCTGTTCGCCTCGACCATCGAGGTGCTGGGGCCGCTGGGCAACAACATCTCGGTCGCGGCCTATTGGCACAAGCAGTTCCCGTATCCGTCGACGCTCACCGGCGTGAGCGGCGTGCAGCTCGCCGACGGCTACGAGCAGGCCTCGGGCAAGCAGTGGAACCAGCAGCTCGGCGCGTCGATGTCGCTGCTCGACGCGGGCTTCGCCGCGCTCCGGGGCGCGGCCAACCCGAAGGACCGTGCCACCGTCGCCCGGGCGATCGCCGGGCTGCAGACCACCACGATGATGGGCCGCGTCGACTTCACCCGCGGGCCGGTGCCCAACGTCTCGCCGACGAACATGATCGGCGCGCAGTGGGTGCCGGCGCCGGCGGGCTCGAAGTTCCGCCTCGAGTACCTGCTCACCGAGAACGTCTCCGACCCGTCGGTGCCGGTGTCGCGCAAGCCGGTCCCGTACGCCTGATCATGACGGAGGTCTCCGGACACGGCGCGGTCGCACCGCTGATCGAGGCCCGCGGCATCGTCGTGGCCTACGGCGCGCTGCGGGTCCTCGACGGTGTGGGCCTCGTCGTCCGTGAGGGTGAGGCGGTGGGCGTCGTCGGGCCCAACGGGGCGGGCAAGACGACGCTGCTCGCCGCGCTGTCCGGGTCGCTGCGGCTGTCGGCCGGGACGGTCCGGGTCCGCGGCCGGGACGTCGGACGGCTCGACGCGGCGGGGCGCTGCGCGCTGGGCGTCGTCCGCACCCACCAGGTCCCGCGGCCGTTCGGCGGGATGACCGTCCTCGAGAACGTGCTGACCGCGGCGATGCACGGCGGCGGACTGCGCGGCGCGGCGGCCGGCGAGCGCAGCCTCGAGGCGATCGCGCTGTGCGGGATGCGCGCCGTGGCGAACCGCCGCGCGGAGTCGCTCGGGCTGCTCGACCGCAAGCGGCTCGAGCTGACCCGCGCGCTGGCCACCGACCCGGCGCTGCTGCTGCTCGACGAGATCGGCGGCGGCCTCACGGACGGCGAGGCCGCCGAGCTCGTCGGCACGATCCGCACGATCCGCGCGCGCGGGATCACGATCGTCTGGATCGAGCACATCGTCCATGTGCTCGTACAGGTCGCCGAGCGCCTCGTCTGCATGGACGGCGGCCGGATCATCGCGGACGGGCCGCCCGACGCCGTGCTGTCGGACGCTGTGGTCATCGACGCCTATCTCGGCGCAGGCGTGCATGAGCGTGCTTGAGGTCGTCGGGATCGCGGCCTCGCACGGGCTGCTGCAGGCCGTCCGGGGCGTGGACCTGTCGGTGGCGGCGGGCGAGCGGCTCGCGCTGGTCGGAGCGAACGGTGCCGGCAAGACCACGCTGCTGCGGACGATCGCGGGCATCCACCGCGCGGCGTCCGGTCAGGTTCGCCTCGACGGCCGCGAGCTCGGCGCGGAGCCCGCACACCGCCGGGTGGCGTCGGGCGTCGCGCTGGTGCCCGAGGGCCGCAGGCTGTTCGCGTCGATGAGCGTGGCCGACAACCTGCGGGTCGCGACCTCGGCGGGACGCACCGGCCGCTGGACCTTCGAGAGCGTCGTCGAGGCGCTGCCGCAGCTCAAGCCGAAGCTGAAGTCCCCGGCCGGATCGTTGTCCGGCGGCCAGCAGCAGGCGGTGGCGATCGGGCGGGCATTGATGACCAACCCGAGGGTGCTGCTGCTCGACGAGGTCTCGCTCGGGCTGTCGCCGGTGGCGGTCGACGGCGTCTACGCGTCGCTGGCGGTCGTGGCGCGCGAGGGGACTTCGATGATCGTCGTCGAGCAGGACCTCAGACGCGTGTTCGCGGTGTCCGACCGGATCGCTTGCATGCTCGAGGGTCGTGTCGTCGCGTCGGGGGACACGACCGACATGACCCGCGACGAGGTGATGGGTCACTACTTCGGCCACCGCGCGGCCGCGACGGCGGGAGACGGGCGATGACCTGGTTCAACCAGATCGTGCAGGGCATCCTGCTCGGGGGCTA
>JAIYAG010000126.1 GCA_027489195.1 Burkholderiales bacterium
GCGCGCCGCTACCGGCTGATCTGCTTCGACGAGTTCCACGTCTCCGACATCGCCGACGCGATGATCCTCGAGCGGCTGCTGCACGGGCTGTTCGACAACGGCGTGGCCTTCGTGATGACCTCCAACTACCGCCCGGACGACCTGTATCCCGACGGTCTGCACCGCGAGAGCATCCTGCCGGCGATCGCGCTGCTCAAGGCCCACCTGGACGTGGTCAACGTCGACGCCGGTGTCGACTACCGGCGCCAGACGATGGCGCAGGTGCCGGCCTACCTGGTGCCGGCCGGACCCGAGGCCGACGCCAAGCTGGCCGCGGCCTTCGCGCAGGTGGCCGAGGTGTCGGACGAGGAGCCGAGGCTGCGGATCGAGCACCGCGACATCGTCGCGAAGCGGCGGGCGGGCGGCGTGGTCTGGTTCGACTTCGCGACGCTCTGCGGCGGGCCCCGCTCGCAGCTCGACTACCTCGAGATCGCGACCCGCTTCCACACCGTGGTCCTGTCCGGCGTCCCGGCGATGAACGCCGCGATGTCGTCCGAGGCCCGGCGCTTCACCTGGCTGGTCGACGTGTTCTACGACCAGAAGGTCAAGCTGCTGATCTCGGCCGAATGTCCGGCGGAGCGTCTCTACACGACCGGCGCGATGGCCCACGAATTCGTGCGGACCGCCAGCCGCCTCGTCGAGATGCAGTCGCGCGAGTACCTCGAGGCGCCGCGTCGGGGCGTGGCCGAGAAGCTCGTCTGAGCGCCCGGCAGGCCCGGCGGGGCCGCTGTGCCACAATCGCCCGCGATGGAGGACGCCTCGTGGGATCGAACCCGGAAGACCAGCGCCCCGAGCCGTTCGCCTCGGCGCTGCGTGATGCGCTCGCGCGGCTGAACCGCGGGCTGGTCGGGCGCGACGAACAGGCTCGCTGCCTGCTGCTGGCAGCGCTGTGCGGCGAGCACGTGCTGCTGATCGGCCCGCCCGGCACCGCCAAGAGCGAGCTCGCACGGCGACTGCGCGGCCTGGTGGGCGGGCGCTACTTCGAACGGCTGCTCACGCGATTCACCGTGCCGGAGGAACTCTTCGGGCCGCTGTCGCTGGCGGCGCTCGACGAAGGACGCTACCTGCGCGAGATCGACGGCTACCTGCCCACGGCCAAGGTGGCCTTCCTCGACGAGGTCTTCAAGGCGAACTCGGCGATCCTCAACGCGCTGCTGACGCTGCTCAACGAGCGCGCCTTCGACCAGGGCGCCGATCGCATCGACGTGCCGCTGGCCACCCTGGTGGCGGCCAGCAACGAGGTGCCGGGCGACGACGCGCTGAAGGCCTTCCTCGACCGTTTCCTGTTCCGCTGCCCGGTCGGACCGGTCGGCGACGACGCGTTCGAGGCGCTGCTGCGCAGTGCCGATGCGGCGGACACCCCGGTGGATGCCAGCGGTGACGGGGCGGACGGCGGCCCGCTGTCCGCCGACCTGCTGGCCCGGCTCGAGGCGGCGTCGCGCGCGGTGGTGCTGCCGGCGTCGATCGTGGCCGCGCTGGCCGACCTGCGTGCCGTGATGACGGAGGCCGCGCTCGAGGTGTCCGACCGGCGCTGGGTGCAGGCGGTGCACGTCCTTCGGGTGGCCGCCGCCTCGCACGGGCGAGCGCAGGTCGCCGAGGCGGACCTGTGGCTCATGCGCTGGCTGCTGGCGACCGATGCGGTGCAGGCACAGCGCATCGAGGCCTGGGTCGCCGAGCGGCTCGGCGGCGCCCGGGCACTCGAGCCGGTGCGGCTCGCGCGCATCGCGCAGGCCTGGGACAAGCAGCTCGAGATCGAGGTGACCGCCACCGAGCTGGCCTTCGACGACAGCGGCAAGCTCGCGCTCGCGCGCGGTCTGGGCGGCGCGGACGCGGGCACGATGTCCGATGCCGCGCCGCGGATGTCGGCATTCAGCCGGCGCCGCCGCTTCGGCGCGAGCCACGTGGGCGCGCGGATCGCGCAGCTCGACGCGCTGCTCGCCGAGGTCGACGCATGGATCGCCGGGGCGCAGGCGCACCGCGACGCGATCGGCACCGCGCTGCGCGACAACCTCTGGATCCTGCCGGTGTTCGCCGGACAGGTGCTCGGGCGGCTCGTCGAGGGCGAGCACGCGGTGCGTGGGCTGCGCGCCATCCTCGCGGGGACCCGCGTGGCCTTCGCCGAACTGCCGCTCGCCGAGACCGACGATGGCCGGATCCCCGAACCCGTTTCGGCCTGACGCGCTCGAAGCGCGCCTCGCGCCGCTCGATGCGCTGCCGCGCACGCTGTGGCTGTCGGCGATCGTCAACAACGAGGGCGATCCGTTCGAGCGCCTGGCCTGGGTGGCGCGGGCGCGGGAGCGGCTGCTCGCGGGCGAGTCGCCGTTCGCCGACGCCCTCGCGCAGCCCTGGCCGCTCGATCTGGCGAACGCCTTCGCGCCGGTGCTCGAGCGCCTGGACCTCGCCGGACTGTCGCGCGGGCAGCCCGCGGTCGCCGAGCAGGTGATGCGCTCGCTGCTGTGGCACGTCGACCAGGTCGCGAGGCTGTCGGGCGCGATGACCCGGCCGCTCGCCCTCGAGCGGGTCGTCGAGGCCTACGCGGCCGAGTGGCTCGAGCGGGGCGCGGCGCTGCACGAGGTGATGCGGCTCGTCGAGTCGCTCGACGGCGTCGCCAGCTTCGCGCGCTGGAGCGAGCTGCGGGGGCTGCTGCACTCGGAGTCCTGGCAGCAGATCCTCGAGGCCCGCGAGCTGCTCGAACGCATGCCGCAGCTCGCCGCCCTGATCCGGGGGCTCGGGCGCGCCCGGCCGCGCGAGGACGAGGCGCTCGCGTTCGACGACTCGACGGGCGGCGACGGGCCGCCGCAGTGGGTGCGGCGCGTGAGCGAGCTCGAGCTGCCGGGCACGCCGGTCGAGGTCGAGGGCGTGCGCCGTTCGGGCGATCCGGCGCGGATGCTGCCGATCGAGGCGGTGTGGCGCTCGAAGCGTCTCGATCCGGTCCGGGCGAAGCGGCTGCGCCGGCTGTTCGCCGCGCGCCTGGCCGAGCAGTCTCTGCTCGCCTGGCAGCATCGTGACCGATGGGAGCAGCCCGCCTGGGTGCCCGAGCCGGGCAGCCAGCGGCGGCCGCGTCCGGTTCGCCGGCCCGTGCTCGAGGCCGGTCCGATCGTGGTCTGCGTGGACACCTCGGCGTCGATGTCGGGCGGCCCCGAGCGGGTCGCCAAGGCGATCGTGGTGCAGGTGCTGCGAACCGCCGCCGCCGAGCGCCGGCGCTGTCACGTCTACGCGTTCGGCGGCGCGGGCGAGGTCGTCGATTGCGAGCTGTCGCCCGACCTCGACGGCCTGCAGCGGCTCGCCGCGTTCGTCGCCGCGAGCTTCCATGGCGGCACCGACGTCGTCGAGCCCATCGAGCGTGCGCTCGGCCGCATCCGCGAGGCCGGCTGGCGGCAGGCGGACCTGCTGATCGCATCCGATGGCGAGTTCGGTCCCACCGCCGAGACGGTGGCCGCGGTCCAGGCCGCCCGGGAGGCGCTCGGGCTGCGGGTGCAGGGCGTGCTGATCGGCGACCGCGAGACCAAGGGGCTGCGCTCCATCGTCGACGACACGTTCTGGGTGCGCGACTGGCGCCGCTACGGCGGCCGGCACGGGCAGGTCGACGCACCGGTCCACGACCGCAATCTCACCGGTCTGTTCTTCCCGAACATCGCGGCTGCGCCTGGCACGGGCGTCCCGCTGCCGGGCATGCGGCCTGGTGCGGCGACGGGTGACGGGCATGGCTGAGCACCGCCTGCGTGCCGCCCGGGCCGCACTCGCGATCGCCGCGGTCGTGGCCGCGCTGCTCGCCCCGGGCGAAGCGGTCCGTGCACAGGGCGAGGGCAGCCCCGAGACCGGACGCGCCGAGGCACCGACGCGCGACGAGCCGCCCCGCATCGAGCCACGCAGCGTGCTGGCTGCGGTCGATCCGGAGCGCGCGATGAGTCCCGACGAGGCCCGAGCCCTTCAGGCCGCGGTGCGCGAGGCCAGGGAGGACACGGGCGACGCGCTGCTGCGCGAGCGCATCGCCTGCTACCGGCGCTTCTTCGTCACGGGCTGCCTGGCCGACGTGGGACAGCGCGAGCGCCTGGTTCGTGCGCGCCTGGACCGGCTGGAGGTCGCCGCGAACCGTACGCTGCGCGAGCATTCGGCGCTGGAGCTGAATGCGCGCACCGCAGGGGACCTGGAGCGCCGCGAGGCGGCCGAACCGGACGATTCGGCCAGGCGCGACGAGAACCGGCGGGCCTACGAGTCACGCCAGGCGGCCGCCGAGCTCGAGCAGGCGCGGCGCGAGGCGCAGGCGCCGGATCTGGCGCGCCAGGCAGAGGCCAACCGCAGCGAACGTGCGCGCCGGGAGGCCGAGGCCGCCGCGCGGCGGCGGGATGCCGAGGCGCGTTCGCGGCAGGACGCACCGAATGCCGCAGCGCGTGCCGGTGCGCTCGAGGCGCGGCGCCTGGAGCGCGAAGCAGCGGATGCCCGCGAGCAGGTGCGGCGCGAGTCGCGCAAGGCCGATCGCGAACGTCGCGAAGCTGAGGCCCGCAAGCGCGAGGAGTCGCCCGGTGCACCGCGTCCCGGTCGACCCGGCCGTCCGCCTCAGGATGCCTCGCCGCCGCGCTGAGGCCGGCCGGGCCGACGGGCGGTCCGGCCAGCATCGCCTGATCGAGCCGGAGCAGCACCATCGAGCAGTTGTCGCCGCGTCCCTGGGCCCGATCCCGAGCCCGGCCGATCAGCGATTCGAGCACGGCGCGCGGCGCGTCGGACTCGACCGCGCCGGCGATCTCCTCGTCCGCGAGGTCGCGCCAGGCGCCGTCGGAACACAGCAGGAAGGTGTCACCGACCCGCGGCTGCCGGATGCCCGAGACAGTGGGGCAGGGCACCCGGCTGCCGCCGAGCGCCTGGGTGAGGCGCCCCGCCGACGGATGCAGCCGTGCCCGCTCGGCGCTCAGCCGCCCCTCCCGGCGCAGCTGCTCGCCGTAGGTGTCGTCGAGGCTGCGGTGCACGACCTGCCCGTCGCGAACGTGATAGACGCGGCTGTCGCCGACATGGCACCAGTCGACCCGATGCGGCTGCACCAGCACCGCAGCGAGCGTCGAATGGGGCTCGAGGGCCGCCGTGATCCCGGCGAGCTGGAGCACCACGTGCACTTCGGCGACCAGGTCCTCGAAGAAGCGGTCGGCCGGATCGTCCGGGCCGTGCGCGTCGAACAGCCGCTGGGCGGTGCTCATCACCTGTTCGGACGCCAGCGAGCCACCGGCCCGTCCGCCCACGCCGTCGGCGAGCAGGCCGAGCACGCAGCGTGGCGCGCGGCGTCCGCGCAGGATCGCGACACGGTCCTGCTGCTCGGGGCGGTCGCCGCGATCCTGTGCGGCACAGGCCGCGATCGAGAAGACGTGCGGACTCTCTTGGACGGGGGTCATGGTGCGGCTTATGATTCCACCCCCGCCCTGGGACGGGAACGACCACTCATCGGCACGAATCGAGACCGTCACGCATGCAAGATCCGGAGGCACTGAAACGCAGGATCGCCGAGCTCCAAAACGAGCATCGTGGGCTGGATGCCACGATCGCCGGACTGGGCGAAGCCCTCCCGCTGGACGAGATGCAGATCCGGCGGCTGAAGAAGCGCAAGCTCCAGATCAAGGACACGATCGTCCTGCTGCAGATGCAGCTGACGCCGGACGTCCCGGCGTGATCGGGGACGCCAGCCCGCTCGGCGCCATCGACCCGGAC
>JAIYAG010000027.1 GCA_027489195.1 Burkholderiales bacterium
CCGTGGTCAGCACGGTCTGCGTGGATGCCGGGCGCACGAGCAGGCTCGCGCCGGGCGCGGCCTTCTTGAGGCCGCCGTTCCAGGCCCGCAGCTGCTCGACGCCCACGCCGTAGTTGGCCGCGACCGAGGCGACGGTGTCGCGCTTGGCCACGCGGTGATAGACCGCGGGCACGGTCACCTGCTCGTAGACCTTGGGCCCGGCGAAGGACTCGACCTGCATCTCGTCCTTGACCGAGGCCTGCGGCGCGATGACCTGCGTGCCCGCGAGCAGCTTCTTGCTGGCCGGCAGTCCGTTGGCCCGCAGCAGCTCGGCGGTGCTCACCCCGCCGCGGCGCGCGACCTCGTCGATCGTCTCGCCGGACTTGAGCGTGTACGGCTGCCAGGAGGCCAGGGGCTTGTTGTCGAGGTCGTGCTTCTCGACCGCCTTGGCGAACGGCTCGACCCGGTCGGCCGGCAGCCTGATCGCGTTGTTCTTGCTGGCGGCGATCACCGGGCGGTTGTGGGCCGGGTTCAGCGCGACGAACTCCTCGACGCTCATGCCCGCGAACTGCGCGGCGAGCTTGAGGTCGATCGGCCGCGTCTTCTCGATCGTCGCGAAATAGGGCTTGTTCGGGATGTCGGGCAGCGCGAGGCCGAGCTCGTCCGATCGCTGGATGATGTTCTTGAGCGCGATCAGCTTGGGAACGTAGTTGCGCGTCTCGGCCGGCATGTTGAGCGACAGGTAGTCGGTCGGCAGGCCCTTGGCGCGGTTGTTCTTGACCGCCCGGGCCACCGCGTTCTCGCCCCAGTTGTAGGACGCGAGCGCGAGGAACCAGTCGCGGTCGTGCATCTCGTAGATCTTCTGCAGGTAGTCGAGCGCCGCGCGGGTGGACTGCACGACGTCGCGGCGGTTGTCGACCCACCAGTTCTGCGAGAGCTCGTACTGCTTGCCGGTGGAGGGGATGAACTGCCACAGGCCCGCGGCCTGCGCCGAGGACAGCGCGACCGGGTTCATCGCGCTCTCGACGAAGGGCAGCAGGGCGAGCTCGGTCGGCATGCCGCGCTTCTCCACCTCCTCGACGATGTAGTGCAGATAGCGCCCGCCGCGGCCGAACATCCGCTGCAGCGCTTCGGGCCGCTGCAGGTAGAAGCGCTCCTTCTCGGCGACCAGCGGCGTGTCGAGCTCGGGCATCGAGAAGCCGGCGCGCATCCGGGCCCACAGGTCGCGGTGCAGGTCGGCGGGCTTCGGCGGGGCGATGACGACGGCCGGCGAAGGCGCGGCCGCTGCAGGGGCCGGCACCGGCACCGGGACGACGGCGGGGGCGACCGGAGCGACGGGCGTGACGGCGAGCGGGGGCTGGGCGGCCGGTGCGGGGACGACCGCGGCGCCCGGTCGGGCGACGGCCGACGCAGGCGGTGCCGCGCCCGGTTCGCGCGGCTGTGCGCGCGAGACCGGGGCACTCCCGGGGTCGACCGGGCCGACGCCGGCGCAGCCGGCGAGGACCACGAGTCCACCGAACAGCACGGTGCGCAGGATGGCGCGCGCCGCGCCGTTCGAGTCGGACATCAGGGGGTTCTCCTAACTGCCTGTTTTTTCAGGCCAATCGAGCCATTCCGGATCCTACGTGCGACCCCGGAGGTGGTCAAGCGGCGCCCGGCGCGCGGGGGGGCCGGGCGGCCCGTCGGTGAAGCGGTCGCCGGCGGTGCCGCGGGGCGTCTCAGCGAAACCCGTCCTTCCACTGTCGGACGGCGGCGAACACCTCAGTCGCATCGACCGGAACATGGCCCAGCCGGGCCTCGGCCGCCCGGCGCACGTCGGCGGCGCCGGTGCGCAGGAACGGGTTCGTGGCCCGTTCCAGGGCGAGCGTGGAGGGGACGGTGGGCGTGCCTGCGGCGCGCAGCGCGGCGGTCTGGCGCTCCCGCTCGGCCAGCGGTGCGCTGTCCGGCTCGACCGCACGCGCGAAGCGCAGGTTGGAGGTGGTGTACTCGTGGGCGCAGTAGACGAGCGTGTCGTCGGGCAGGGCCGCCAGCCGCCCGAGCGAGGCCGTCATCTGCGCCGCCGTGCCCTCGAAGACGCGGCCGCAGCCGCCGGCGAACAGCGTGTCCCCGCAGAACAGGACCGGCCGGGCGTCGTCGTCGCCGATCCGGCGGGCGAAGAAGGCGATGTGGTCGAGCGTGTGGCCCGGGATCTCGATCACGTCGAAGCGGGCATCGAAGCCCTCGAGCTCGACCGTGTCGCCCGCCCGCCAGCGCCGGTCGATCCCTTCGACGAGCGAGGCGGCGGGGCCGTGCACGACCGCGTCGGGGAACGCCGCGCGAAGCGCCGGCAGGCCGCCGACGTGGTCGGCATGGTGATGGGTGACCAGCACGGCCGCCAGGCTCAGCCCGGCCGCGGCCAGCGCCGCGAGCACCGGGGCCGCGTCGCCCGGGTCGACCACGGCCGCCCGGCGGCGCTCGCGATCGTGCAGCAGCCAGATATAGTTGTCGGCGAACGCCGGCACCGGCACGATGGCAGGATGGGGCGGCGCCGCGGCGTGCGGGACGCCGGCCAGGGAAGCGTGGTTCATCGGGGCGGTTGCCGCCCCGCTGAAGGGACGGACGACGTGCGGAACGAAGCTTCGATCATACGCGGGCAGGGGGGGCGGACTGTGCCGGACCGCACCCGGCTCGCACTCGTCACCGCCATGTCCGCCGGCGCGCGCCGAGCCGATGCCGACGGGGCGCCCCGGTCCGCCGAAGACGAGGCCGAGTCCGCTGGCGCGGCCGACGAAGCCGAGCGCCGGCCGCCGCCGGGCGGCGTCGCCGATCCGGGCGGACCGCCCCCGTCCAAGGATCCCGGGGACTGGCAGCACTGGCTCGCCTCGCCGCCCGGCCGCTACGTCCTCGACTGGGAGCAGACGCACTTCGACGAGGCCGTGGGCGATGTCTTCGGCTATCACGCCGTGCAGTGCGGCGAGCCGGAGCTCGACGCGCTGCGGGCGAACCGGATGCCGCACCGCGTGCATGCGCTGCGGGGCGGCGACCCGCTGCCCGCGCACGACCGGCCGCGCGTGCGCATCGAGCACTTCGAGGAGCTGCCCTTCGATTCGCAGTCGCTCGACCTGCTCGTGCTGCCGCACGTGCTCGAGTTCGCGCACGACCCGCACCAGGTGCTGCGCGAGGCCGACCGCGTGCTGCGCCCCGAGGGCCGGCTGATCGTGTCGGGCTTCAACCCGGCGAGCCTGTGGGGCGCGCGCCAGTGGGCGATGCGCGGCATGCTCACGCCCTTCCTGCCGCGCGAGGGGCACTTCATCGCGGTGCCCCGGCTGCGCGACTGGTGCAAGCTCCTCGGCTTCGAGACGGAGCGCGCGCGCTACGGCTGCTGGCGGCCCCCGTGCCGCACCCAGCTCTGGCTCGACCGCACCCGCTTCATGGAGCGCGCCGGCGACCGGTGGTGGCCGATCTGCGGCGCGGTCTACATGGTGTCCGCGATCAAGCGGGTGCGTGGCATGCGGCTGATCGGACCGGCCTGGAAGCGCCCGTCGCGTTCGCGTGCCATCGCGGTGGCGAGCCCGCAGCGCAGCCGCATGCCGGACGATCGCGCCGGCTGAGGCAGCGGCCCCCGGGAGGGACGGGGGCGGACGATTACAATCCAGGCCGCCCGTCCCAGCGCGACTCGCCCGGATGAGCCCGCCGTCCCGACCCGGGCCGTCCGGATCCCCCCGCCGAGAGCCCGATGCCCGCCGTTCCCGCCGCCGCCGATGTGTCCCGCTGGGTCGCCTACACCGATGGCGCGTGCGCGCCCAGCAACCCCGGCCCGGCCGCCTGGGGCGCCGTGATCCTCGGGCCCGGCGGCCGCGACCCCGAGCACGCGCGCGGCTTCATCGGCCATGGCACCAACCAGATCGCCGAGATCGTCGCCGCCATCGAGGGCCTGACACGCGTGCCCGAGGGCGCGTCGGTCGAGCTGGTCTCCGACAGCCAGTACGTGCTCAAGGGGCTGAGCGAGTGGCGCGCCGGCTGGGAGCGCCGCAACTGGCGCAACTCGAAGAACGAGCCGGTGGCCAACCAGGACCTGTGGCGCAGGCTCTTCGCGATCGCCGACGCGCGCCGCGTCAGCGTGCGCTGGGTGCGTGGCCACAACGGCGACACCCTCAACGAGCTGGCCGACCGGCTGGCCAACGAGGCCCTGCGCGACGCCCGACGCTGAGCGGCGCGGCGCCCGCGGCGCCGCGTCGGGTCAGCGCGTCGCGAGGAAGCGCGCGAGCCGGTCCACGCCGTCCTGCAGCGTGGCCGCCGGCCGCGCGACGCACCAGCGCAGGAACCCCTCGCCGCCGTCGCCGAAGGCCACGCCCGGCGCCAGGCCCAGCCGGGCCTCGCGCACCAGCGCGCGGGCGAGCGCCAGGCTGTCGGATTCGCCGTCGACGCGCAGCAGCACGTACATCGCGCCGTCCGGCGTCACCGGCTGCACCCGCGGCACCCGGGCGAGCGCCGAGACCAGGGTCGCGGCGCCCTCGCGGACGTAGGCCTGGAAGGCCCGCGCGGCCGGTTCGCCGTCGCGGACCGCGGCCAGGCCGGCACGCTGCACGAAGCCGGGCGCGCAGGAGGTGTTGAACTCGACCAGCTTCTCGACGTCGGGCGCGAGCGCCTCGGGCAGCACCAGCCAGCCCAGCCGCCAGCCGGTCATCTGCCAGGTCTTCGAGAAGGTGTTCGCGACCACCAGCCGCTCTTCGGGATCGGCGCCGTCGAGGAACGAGGGGGCGCAGGCGGAGCCGTCGAAGACCAGCCGCTCGTAGGCCTCGTCGGACAGGATCCAGATGCCGTGGCGCCGGCAGTGGTCCCGGACCGTGCGCATCGCGTCGGCCGGCATCACCCAGCCGGTCGGGTTGCCCGGCGAGTTCACCATCAGCATCCGCGTGTCCGGGGTCAGCGCGGCCAGCAGCCGGTCGACGTCGAGCGTCCAGCGTCCGCCCGCATCGATCGTCAGCGCGACGGTCTCGACCCGGGCGCCGAGCACGCCGGCGATCGCGGTGAGGTTCGGCCACAGCGGGACGACCGCCACCACCTTGTCGCCCGGCGACACCAGCGCCTGCGAGGCGAGCATCAGCGCGGTCACGCCCGAGCTGGTCACCGCGATGCGGCCGGCGCCGATGGCTGGACCGGCGCCCGCGTGCAGCCGGCTCGCATAGCCGGCGAGCGCCTCGGGCAGCACCAGCCAGCCCAGCCGCCAG
>JAIYAG010000283.1 GCA_027489195.1 Burkholderiales bacterium
CCGATCGCGGCGATCAGCGCATGCGAGGCGTGGTCCGGCACCGCACGCACGAGGTCGCGGTTCCAGGCGTCGTCGATCGGGAACGGCAGCGCGCCCGACAGCGACTGACCGATGCCGGGCAGCGCGGTCGAGGGCACGCCGTAGCGGACCTTGCCGATCAGCGGCAGGGCGCCGGTCGATGCGGCGCCTGCGTCGGGCGCACTGCCGAGCGGCTTGTTGCTGGTGAGGCTCATCGACTCGACGGCGACCGCGGTCGCCGGTGTCGACGGACCCGCCGGATCGCCGCCGGCACAGGCGGCGAGCAGCACGACGAGCGCTGCCGCGGACGCGCCGCGAAGGCGGACCGCAGCGCGGACCGGGCCTCGAGACGCGCTGGAAATGTAAAGCAGTGCCATGCCCGAACTGTATGTGCTGGAGTGCACACCGGGCGTACCGTTCGGGGGGTGGAATCGACCGCTCGGGAAAACCCTCAGCGCAGGGCGGTCGCGATTCTCGCGAACAGGGCGTCGGTGTGTTCGGGCTGCACCCAGCGCGACGCGACAACGAGGTCGCGTTCGGGATCGATCCAGGTCACGTGCCCGCCGGCGCCGATCATGAACACGCTCGAAGGGCTCGCCGACGGGTACACCGGGCGCGCCGATCCGTTGCGCCACACCAGCATCCCGTAGAACGGCGCGATCGGGCACGGCGCCATCATCCGCTCGATCCAGCCGCGCGACAGCAGCCGTCGGCCCGCGTGCTCGCCGCCGCGCAGCAGCAGGCCGCCGACGCGCGCCTGGTCGCGTGCCGAGATCGACACGCCGCCGCCCCAGTGCGTGCCGCCGGGCACCGACTGCACGCGACGCGTGCCGCCCGCACCCTCGCGAGCGTCCGGCAGATCGACCCACGCGTCGTCGTAGCCGACCCAGCGCCAGTCGCCGCTCGCGCCGAGCGGCCCGAGGATCGAGGTCTCGAAGACCTCGGGCAGCGGCCGCCCGAACAGGTGCAGCAGCGCGAGCGAGAGCTGGTTGATGCGGACGTCGTTGTACTCCCAGAACGTGCCGGGCGCGCGCAGCGGCCGCGCGTCGCCCTTGCGGCCGGCGGCCGGCTCGCCGCCGTAGGCGACGGTGCGGTAGCGGTCGACGGTGTCGGGCAGCCCGAGGCAGCTGCCCTCCCATTCGCTCGTCTGCTGGAGCATCTGCGTCCAGGTGACCGACGCGGCGCGCGGCGTGTCGAAGCCGATGCCGGCGGGCACGCGCGCGCGCACCGGCTCGTCGGGGTCGGGGAGCAGGCCCGCGTCGTGCGCGACGCCGGCGAGCAGCGCGAGGTAGGTCTTGGCGATGCTGAAGGTCAGGTCGGCGCGGTCGGGCTCGCCCCAGGCCGCGACCTCGACGCCTCGGTGCACGATCGTGCCCGAGCTCGGGCCGCGCGCATGCACCGGTCCGCGCAGCACGTTCCACGGCGGCGGGTCCTGCAGGTGGATGCCCCAGTGGCCGGGGTCGGCCGCGGGGTCGCGCGCCCACGGGGTCTCGTGGGCGGCGGCGAAGGAGAGTGCGTCCGAGAAGGCGGTCATCGGTCGATCCTATACGATGGCGACAGCCCATCGACAGGAGACGTTCCATGCAATCCGCCGTCCGGAGCCAGACGCTCGGCGACCTGCTGCGCCGAACCGCCGCCCGCCTGCCCGACAAGCCCGCGATCCGCTGCGGCGCCACCGCCTGGACGTACCGCGAGTTCGACGCGATCGTGAACCGCCTCGCCCGCGGCCTGGCCGAGGGCGGCGCCGGCGCGCCGGTCTGCGCGGGCGACCGCGTCGCGGTGCTGTCGCGCAACTCGCATGCGTTCGCGGCGCTGCGCTTCGCGCTCGCGCGGCTGGGCGCGGTCCTCGTGCCGATCAACTTCATGCTGAATGCCGACGAGGTCGCGTACATCCTGAAGCACTCGGACGCGCGCCTGCTCGCGCTCGGGCCCGACCTGGTCGAGCTCGGCCGTGCCGCGGCCGCCCGCGGCACCTCGGTCGAGCACATGGTCTGGCTCGAGGGCGAGGACCCCGCCGAGCCGCCCGCCGGCCTGCGCACCTTCGCCGAGCTGCTGTCGGACGATGCGAGCGCGCCCGCGGTCGAGCTCGACTCGCGGATGCTCGCGCAGATCATCTACACCAGCGGCACCGAGTCGCTGCCCAAGGGCGCGATGCTCACGCACGAGGCGGTGTGCTGGGAGTACGTGAGCTGCGTGGTCGAGGGCGAGATCGCCGAGTCCGACACGATGCTGCACGCGCTGCCGCTCTACCACTGCGCGCAGCTCGACGTGTTCCTGGGGCCCGCGGTCTACGTCGGCGCGTCCAGCGTCATCACCGGCAAGCCCACGCCCGACAACATCCTCGCGCTGCTGGCCGCGCACCGCATCGACTCGTTCTTCGCGCCGCCCTCGATCTGGATCGCGCTGATGCGCTCGCCGGGCTTCGAGGCCGCCGACCTGGGCGCGCTGCGCAAGGGCTACTACGGCGCGTCGATCATGCCGGTGGCGGTGCTCAAGGAGATGGGCGAGCGGCTGCCCGAGG
>JAIYAG010000578.1 GCA_027489195.1 Burkholderiales bacterium
GCATGTAGAACTGCCCGGTGATGGCTTGCGGACGCGGGTTCAATTCCCGCCGGCTCCACCAACAACCCGTCCGACGGCATCCACGGTCGTCTGGCAGCACCGAAAGAACCCGCCGAGTGCGGGTTTTTTCATGCCTTTTCGTCCGAGAGGGCACCTTCGTCCATCGACATCCCGGGCTGCCACCGCGTCTCCGGACTGACCGCTCGAACTCGCCTTGGCTCCCGTCTCGGGGTCAGCCGTCCGCCCGCCGATACACCTCCGCCAGGCGCCGCTGCACGTCCCGGTAGCGGGCGAACGCGTCGTCGTACAGCGCTCGCGAGCCGGGGTCGGGCTCGTGGATCCCGTCGCCGTCGTCCGTCTGCACCGCGGGGGCGGACGACGGATCGTCGAACACGCCGAGTCCCACCAGCGCGAGCAGTCCCGCCCCCGCCGACGAATCGGCGAGCGGCGCCGCGCGGACCGGACAGTCGAGGACGGAGGCGACGATCGCGCTCCACACGCGGCTCTTTGCGCCGCCGCCGACCAGCCTGACGCCGGACAGCGCGAAGCCGCGGTCCTGCAGCACGGACAGCGCGTCGCGCAGCGCGAAGGCCGTGCCTTCGTAGACCGACCGCGCTAGGTCGGCGCGGCCGTGGCCCAGGCCCAGGCCGACGAAGCTCGCCCGCAGATCGCCGTCCCAGTACGGGCACCGCTCGCCCGACAGGTACGGATGGAAGAGCACGCCGTTCGATCCCGGCGGCGACGTCTCGGCCAGGGCCGACCACTGCGCGAAATCCGGCGCGTCCCGGTCGCCAGTCATCAGCGAGCAGGCCCACGCGACCGCCGTCGCGCAGGTGTTGGTGCCCGCCTGCGACAGCCAGTACGGCGCGATCGGGTAGGGGTAGGAGATCAGCTTCGGATGCACGCGAGCGGGGCTCGAGATGCCGTGGATGCCGCCGGCGCTGGCCAGGCGGATCACGCATTCGCCCTCGCGGCGCACGCCCGCGGAGAAGGTCTCGGCCGTGCTGTCCATCGTCCCGTTGAAGACGGGCGTGCCTGCGGTCAGGCCCAGCAGCGACGCGGGTTCCGGGAGCAGGCGGCCGATTTCGGCCGCGATGGGGCGGACCGGCGGGAGCTGCGCGACGGACAGGCCCGCGAGCGCGCACAGGCGCTCGGACCATCGACCGGTCGCGACGTCGAGCAGCAGCGCCGAGACCGCCGCGGCCGGATCGGTGGCCCGCTCGCCGGTCAGCCGGAACGCGAGGTAGTCCTTCGACAGCAGCAGGTGCCGCGTCCGCTCGAGGCTGCGGGGATCGTGGCGGCGGATCCACGCGAGGTGCGACAGGGTCCAGGTCGGCGTGGGCCAGTTGTTCCCGATCGCGAACACCTCGTCGCCCGCGGTCTGCGCGATCTCGCGCGCTTCCGTCTGCGAGCGCTGGTCGTGCCACAGGATCGCCGGGCGCACGGGCTCGCCGGCGGCATCGAGCAGCACGCCCACGTG
Organism: Burkholderiales bacterium; assembly: GCA_027489195.1. Taxonomy (GTDB): domain Bacteria; phylum Pseudomonadota; class Gammaproteobacteria; order Burkholderiales; family Burkholderiaceae_E; genus UBA4615. The sequence continues at coordinate 1,481 of JAIYAG010000578.1, forward strand.
GGCGGCGCTGGTGACGGCCAGGCCGCGAACGCGGACCGGATCCAGCTCGAGACGCGCGATGAGGCGCCGACAGGCGAGGGCCAGCGCCGGCAGCCAGCTCGACGGGTCCTGCTCGGCCCACGCGGTGCGCGGCATGCGGGTCGGATAGCCCTCGGTCTCGATGCCGAGCACGCGCCCGTCGTCATCGAGCGCACAGACCTTTCCCGAGCCGGTGCCGACGTCGAACCCGATGACGATGCCGCCGCGCGGCGTCCGGCTGATGGGCATCGGGATCGACTCCTTCGAAACGGCGGGGATGGCACGGACCGATCGCGGAGGCGAACAGGTCGCTCGAGGATCGGGATGTGTCCGGCCGGCACGGCAGCGCCGGTCCGCCGATGATAGCGACCCGAGCCAGTGCTGCGCCCGTCGCCGAGCTCGGGGGTGCGTCGCGCTAGTGCGCGAACTGCAGCCGAGCCTGCAGCCGCCGGATCATCGCCGACGCGCCGAACGAGAACACGAAATAGACGAGCGCCGCGAAGACGTACATCTCGACGAGGCGGCCGTCGCGCTGCGCGATCTTGGACGCCGCGCCCAGGAAGTCGGTGAGCGACACCACGTAGACCAGCGAGGTGTCCTGGAACAGGATCAGAGTCTGAGTCAGCAGCACCGGCAGCATCGTGCGGAAGGCCTGCGGCAGCACGACCTTCAGCATCACCTGCCAGGGCTTGAGGCCGAGCGCCCTGCCCGCCTCGACCTGGCCGCGCGCGACCGCCTGGATGCCCGCGCGGACGATCTCCGCGAAGTACGCGGCCTCGAACAGGGTGAAGGTGATCAGCGCCGACAGGAAGCCGCCGACCGGCACCGGCCGCGAGGCGCCGGTCGCCCAGGCGACGATGAACGGCACGAGGAAGTAGAACCAGAAGATCACCACCAGCAGCGGCATCGAACGCATCAGGTTCACGTAGCCCGCCGCGAACAGCGACAGCAGCCGCACGGAGGACAACCGGGCCAGCGCGATCAGCGTGCCGAGCAGCAGGCCGCCGGTCGCCGCCATCAGCGTCAGCGACAGCGTCACGCTCATCCCCTGCATGAACAGGTAGCCGAGCGAGCGGACGATCACCCCGACGTCGAAGTCCTGGAACATGGTCAGCGCTGCGCCGCGTGTCCGGGGATGGCGAGGCGGCGCTCGAGCCGGCGCATCGCCAGCGTCAGCGTGCCGTTGATCAGGATGTAGATCAGGGTCACTGCAGAGAACGCCTCGAAGAACTGGAACGACTGCTCCTGGATCGTGTAGCCGCGCGCGGTCAGCTCGACCAGGCCGATCGTCAATGCGACCGAGGTGTTCTTGACCGTGTTGAGGGCGTCCGAGGTCAGGGTCGGCAGGATGATCCGGAAGGCCACCGGCAGCAGCACGAGCCGATAGGTCTGCACGGTCGTGAGGCCGAGCGCGGCGCCCGCGTCGCGCTGCCCGCGGGGCAGGGACGCGAGGCCGGAGCGCACCTGCTCGGCCACCCGCGCGGACATGTAGCAGCCGAGCGCGACCACGGTGGTGAAGAACGGCGCGTTCGGCATCTGCTTCAGCGCCATGCCGAGCGCGGCCGGCACCACCTCCGGCAGCACGAAGAACCACAGGAAGAGCTGGACGATGAACGGGATGTTGCGGAACACCTCGACATGGGCGCGTCCGAGCCATTGCGCGGGTCGCGACGGCACGGTGCGCATGACCCCGACGATCGTGCCGAGCGCC
>JAIYAG010000140.1 GCA_027489195.1 Burkholderiales bacterium
CCCGCGCGTCTCGAGCCCTACCGCCCGCTGCTCAGGCTCGGCACCTCGTCCTGGTCGTTTCCCGGCTGGCAGGGGCTGGTCTGGGACGCACCGCCCTCGCCCTACGCCGAGGGACGGCTGTCGCGCGCCGGCCTGCCCGCCTACGCGTCGCATCCGCTGCTCTCGGCCGTGGGCATCGACCGCGGCTTCTACGCGCCGATCGGCGTCGGCGAGTACGCCCGCTACGCCGCCCAGGTGCCCGCGGGCTTTCGCTTCCTGGTGAAGGCGCCGGGCCGGGTGACCGATGCGCTGCACCGCGACGAGCACGGCCGCGGCCGAGAGCCGAATCCGCAGTTCCTCGACGCCTCGGCGGCGATCGAGCAGTTCGTCGCGCCGGCGATCGAGGGCCTGGGCGCGACGCTCGGCACGCTGCTCTTCCAGTTCTCGCCGCTGCCCGGGGCGATGCTCGCCGACTCGCCAGCCTGGGTCGCCGCGCTGCGCCGCTTCCTCGAGGCCCTGCCGCGCGCGCTGCCCGCGGGGGCGGGCATCGCCATCGAGCTGCGCGACGCGTCGCTGCTGACGCCCAGGCTGATCGACGCGCTGCGCGAGACCGGCGTCGGCTACTGCATCGGCCTGCACGACCGGATGCCTCCGGTCGAGCGCCAGCTGCGCGCGCACGGACGGCTGCATGCCGACGGATCCGGGCCGCTGGTGGCGCGCTGGACCCTGCACGCCGGCATCGGCTACGAGGCCGCGCGCCAGCGCTACGCCCCCTTCGACACGCTGCTCGACCCCGACCCAGCGAGCCGGCTGCCGCTGGCGGCGGCCTGCGCGGCCACGCTGATCGCCGGCCATCCGGTCACGGTCATCGCGAACAACAAGGCCGAGGGCAGCGCGCCGCGCACGCTCGCGCTGCTCGCCGAGGCGATCGCGGCGGCGCTCTGAGGCGCGCGGGCTCAGCCCGCCTTCAGGAACGACTTGAACTGCTTGCGGAACTTGGCGACCTTCGGGCCGACCACGACCATGCAGTAGCCCTGGTACGGGTTCCGCTCGAAGTAGCGCTGGTGGTAGGCCTCGCCCGGCCAGTACTGCGGCACCGGCGCGAGCTGCGTGACCACCGGTGCGTCGTAGATCCGCTGGCGCTCGATCTCCTCGATCACCTCGCGCGCGGTCGCGGCCTGCGCGTCGGAGTGCGTGAAGATCACCGAGCGGTACTGGGTGCCCACGTCGTTGCCCTGGCGATCGAGCGTGGTCGGATCGTGGATCGCGAAGAAGATGCCGAGGATCTCGCGGAACGAGATCGTCGCGGTGTCGAAGGACACGCGCACCACCTCGGCATGGCCGGTCTGGCCGCCGCAGACCTGCTCGTAGCTCGGATCGCGCATCTGGCCGCCGGCATAGCCCGACTCCACCGCGGTCACGCCGCGCACGTCGAGGAACACCGCCTCCAGGCACCAGAAGCAGCCTCCGCCCAGCGTGGTCGTCTCGATCGTCATCTCAGCTCCATCAAGGTCGGGGGTCCGGCGGATCCGCACGAGGATACCTCGTCGGCCCGGCGCTCGCGCCCTGACGGTGCCGCTATCGGCCGAGCCGCTCGACGATGCGCTCGCGGTACTCGAAGAGCGCCGCGGCGCTGCGCCCCATGCCGTGGGCCTCGAGCGCCATCGTCAGCGCGACCAGCTTGCGCCGGCCGCGTGCGCGGGCGGCGGCGTCCTGGACGCGCGGCTCGCCGCCCTCGTCGCGGGCGAGCTGGGCGATCATCGAATCGAGGTCGCGCAGCGCGCCGACCTCGGCCGGCACGCAGCCGGCGTTCTTCAGGATCCGGACCGCGACGCGCAGCTCGGGCGGCACGCCCGAGAGGTCCTCGTCGGGCAGCGGCCGGCCCGAGCCGGGCAGGCCGTCGAACTCGCCGCGCGCCTGCGCGTCGCGGATGCGGGATTCGACCAGGTCGTCGAGCGCCTTGAGCACGCCTGCCCCCTTGCGAGACGACGCGCCCGGGGCGGCGGCCCGACGACCCCCGTCAGGCCTTGACCCGCGCCGCCTTGCGGGCCGCGTCCTGCTTCGCGCGCTGCATCGTCGTGTGCAGCTGCGACGCGCCGGTATGGTACTGCACGGGCCAGCCGATCCCGCGCCAGTCCGCCTCGGCCGCGGCGTGCAGCGTGAAGTACGGATCGGCCAGGTGCGGCCTCGCCAGCGCGACCAGATCGGCACGGCCGGAGATCAGCAGCGTGTTCACCTGGTCGGCACTGGTGACCGCACCGACCGCCATGGTCGCGATGCCCGCCTCGAGCCGGATCTGCTCGGCGAAGGTGGCCTGGTACATGCGGCCGTACACCGGCCTGGACGCCGGATCGGTCTGACCGGTCGACACGTCGATCAGGTCGCAGCCGACCGCCGCGAACGCCCGCGCGATCTCGACCGAGTCGGCACCCGACAGGCCGCCCGGGATCCAGTCGGTGGCCGACAGGCGCACGCTCATCGGCTTGGCGGCCGGCCACGCCTCGCGCACCGCGGCGAACACCTCGAGCGGCCAGCGCATCCGGTTCTCGAGCGAGCCGCCGTAGGCGTCGGTGCGGCGGTTGGTGACCGGCGACAGGAAGCTCGCCAGCAGGTAGCCGTGCGCCATGTGCAGCTCGAGCATGTCGAAGCCCGCCTGATCGGCGAGCCGCGCGCTGTGCACGAACTGCGCGAGCACCGCGTCCATGTCGGCCCGGCTCATCTCGCGCGGCACCTGGTTCACGCCCTCGCGGTACGGCAGCGGCGACGGCGCGAGCAGCGGCCAGTTGCCTTCGCCGTCCCCGCCCTCCTCGATCGGCCAGTCCATCCGGCCCCAGCCGACCTGCGTCGAGCCCTTGCGGCCGGCGTGCCCGATCTGCAGGCACAGCTTCGCCTGCGAGTTCGCGTGCGCGAAGTCGGCGAGCCGGCGGAATGCGCGCATCTGCTCGTCGTTCCACAGCCCCGTGCAGCCCGGGGTGATGCGGCCCTCGGGCGACACGCAGGTCATCTCGACGAACACCAGGCCCGCGCCGCCGAGCGCGCGCGAACCGTAGTGCACCAGGTGCCAGTCGTTCGGCACGCCGTCGACCGCCGAGTACTGCGCCATCGGCGAGACCACGACGCGGTTCGGGATCCACAGCTCGCGCAGCCGCAGCGGCGCGAACATCGGCGGCGCATCGAGCCAGGGCTGATCGCCCTGCGAAGGGATGCCGAAGCGCGCGGCCTCCTGCCGGTTCCACCAGCGCGTCGCCGACTCGACCAGCGCCGCATCGCGCAGCCGCAGGTTGTCGTAGGTGATCTGCTTGCTGCGGGTGAGCAGCGACACCTCGAACTGGATCGGATCCATGTCGAAGAAGCGCCGCACGTTCTCGAACCACACCAGCGACACGTTGGCCGAGTGCTGGATGCGGCCGACCTCGTCGCGCCGGTTCTCCTGGTAGAGCGCCAGCGCCGCGCGCAGGTCGTCGGGCCGCGCACCGATCGCCTCGTCGAGCGCGATCGCGTCCTCGAGCGCGAGCTTGGTGCCCGAGCCGATGGAGAAGTGCGCGGTGTGCGCGGCGTCGCCGAGCAGCACCACCGGCAGGCCGTCGACCTCGGTGTGCCAGGTCTTGCACGAGATGGTCGGGAACTGGCGCCAGTGCGAACGGTTGGTCAGCACTGTCGCGCCCTTCAGGTCGTCGGCGAACAGCCGCTCGACCAGCGCGGCCGTGCCCGCCTCGTCGTCGACCGCGAGGCCCGAGGCGCGCCAGGCGGCGTCGGTGGTCTCGATGACGATCGTGCACTCGCCCGGCCGGTACTGGTAGGCGTGCATGGCCCAGATGCCGCCGTGCACGTCTTCCCGGAAGCTGTAGTAGAAGCCCGGCAGGTTCATCTTCGCGCCGAGCCAGGTGAAGCGGTTGGTGCGCAGGTCCACCGAGGGCGCGAAGCGCTCGCGGTGGGACTCCCGCACCGCGCTGTTGATGCCGTCGGCCGCGATCACCAGGTCCGCGCCGCGGTGCGAGGCCAGACCCGTGTCCTCGCTCTGGTAGCGCACCGGGATGCCGAGTTCCTCGGCACGCTCCTGCAGGATCTTCAGCAGCGCGAGCCGCCCGATGCCCGAGAAGCCGTGGCCGGAGGAGCGGCGCACCGTGCCCTTGTACTGCACCAGGATGTCGTCCCAGTAGGCGAAGCCCGCCTCGATCGCGCGACGCGACGGCGGGTCGGCCCGCTCGAGGTTGGCCAGCGTCTCGTCGGAGAGCACGATGCCGAAGCCGAAGGTGTCGTCCGGGCGGTTGCGCTCGGTCACCCCGATCTCGGCCTGGGGGAACCGCTTCTTGAGCAGGATCGCCGAATACAGGCCCGCGGGGCCGCCCCCGATCACGTCGATGCGCATGGTCACTCGTCCTTCTGGGCCACCCTGCAGGCGGCCATCGCCCGGGGCGCCGATTGCGCCCGAATTGCTTTAAGCTTAAAGTATCCCGCATGAGCTCCACAAGCCCGGAAGCCCCTGCCGGCGACGCGGCGGCCTCGCATCACGGTGCGCGGCTCGACTACGCGTCGACCATGAGCTACGGCGACTACCTGCACCTCGAGGACATCCTCGGCGCGCAGCGGCCGCTGTCCGGATCGCACGACGAGATGCTGTTCATCGTGCAGCACCAGACGAGCGAGCTGTGGATGAAGCTCGTGCTGCACGAGATGCGCGCCGCGCGCGACGCGATCCGCGAGGACCGCCTGCCGCCGGCCTTCAAGAACCTGGCGCGGGTCTCGCGGATCATGGAACAGCTCGTCCACGGCTGGGACGTGCTGGCGACGCTCACGCCCTCCGAGTACACGGCGATGCGCCCGTCGCTCGGCTCCTCGTCGGGCTTCCAGTCGTTCCAGTACCGGGTCATCGAGTTCATGCTCGGCAACAAGAATCCGGTGATGCTCAAGCCGCACGCGCACCACCCGGCGCGCTACGCGGAGGTCGAGGCCGCGCTGCACGAGCCCTCGCTGTACGACGAGTCGATCCGGCTGCTCGCGCGCCACGGCTTCGCGATGGAGCCGGCCCAGCTCGAGCGCGACTTCGCCGCGCCCCGACCCTTCTCCGATGCCCTCGAGAGCGCGTGGCTCGAGGTCTATCGCGAGCCGCAGAAGCACTGGCCGCTCTACGAGCTCGCCGAGGAACTCGTCGACCTCGAGGACGCGTTCCGGCAATGGCGCTTCCGTCACGTCACCACCGTCGAGCGCATCATCGGCTTCAAGGCGGGCACCGGCGGCACCGCCGGCGTGCCCTACCTGCGCCGCATGCTCGACACCGTGCTGTTCCCCGAACTCTGGAAGGTGCGCACCGACCTATGAACCGACCCCTGCTCCCCCCCGGCTGGCCGACCCCCAAGGGCTATGCGAACGGCATCGCCGCGCGCGGCACGCTCGTCTCGATCGCCGGCCAGGTCGGCTGGCATCCGGACGGCCGCTGGGAGACCGACGACTTCGTCGCGCAGTGCCGGCAGGCGCTGCAGAACCTGCTCGCGGTGCTCAAGGAGGCCGGCGGCGGCCCCGAGCACATCGTGCGGATGACCTGGTACCTGACCAGCAAGCGCGAGTACCTCGAATCGGGCCGCGCGCTCGGCGCGGTCTACCGCGAGCTGATGACCGGGGCCGACGGCAAGGTCGCCTTTCCCGCGATGAGCGCGGTCGAGGTCACCGCGCTGATCGAGGACCGCGCCAAGGTGGAGATCGAGGCGACCGCGGTCGTGCCGGACTAGAATCCCGAAATCGCCCGCCGCGCCCGCGGCGGGCCCGCATCGCCGGCGACCGACCGGCGTGCACGCATCGTTGAGGAACGAGGATGAACGCACCCGACTCCGCACGCGGCCTGAAAGCCGCGTTCAAATGGGACGACCCGCTGCTGATCGAGTCGCAGCTGACCGAGGACGAGCGGATGATCCGCGAGGCCGCCG
>JAIYAG010000424.1 GCA_027489195.1 Burkholderiales bacterium
CCGATCCGTCTCCATGGCCGTCTTCACCCCCGTCGCGCGCGCGCAGCTCGAGGCCTGGCTCGCCGCCCGCCCGGTGGGCCGCCTGCACGGGTTCGCCGGCATCGCCGAGGGCATCGAGAACACCAACTACTTCGTCGAGACCGACGCGGGTCGCTGGGTGCTGACGCTCTTCGAGCGCATCCCCCCCGAGCGGCTGCCGTTCCACCTCGACCTGCTGCGCCACCTGGCGGCCCACGGCGTGCCCTGCCCGGACCCGGTCGCGGACCCCGCGGGCGGGCTGTGGGCGCCGCTCGCCGGACGGCCGGCGGCACTCGTCACGCGCCTGGCCGGCCGCGGCGTCGAACGCCCGGCGCTCGCGCACTGCGCGCCGGTGGGCGATCTGCTCGCGCGCATGCATGTCGCGGTCGCCGACTTCCCGGGCACGCAGCCGAACCCGCGCGGGCCCGACTGGTGGCGCGAGGCCGCCGTCCGCCTCGAGCCGCTGCTGCCCGCCGCGCAGGGCCGGCTGCTCGCCGACGAGCTCGCCGCGCAGCGCGCCGCGCAGTCCGGCGACACGTACCGGTCGCTGCCGCGCGGTGCGGTCCATGCGGACCTCTTCCGCGACAACGTGCTGTTCGACGGCGATGCGATCGGCGGCGTCATCGACTTCTGGTTCGCCGGCGTCGACACGCTGGTCTTCGACCTCGCGGTGACGGTGAACGACTGGTGCGTCGACGACACGAGCGGTGCGCTCGATGCGGCCCGCCTCGACGCCCTGCTGGCCGCCTACGTCGCGCGCCGCCCGCCGACCGACGCCGAGCGCGCGGCCTGGCCGATGGCGATGCGTGCCGCCGCGCTGCGCTTCTGGCTGTCACGCCTCGACGACCTGCACCGGCCGCGGCCGGCCCAGCAGCTCACCCCCAAGGACCCCGGCACGTTCGAGCGCATCCTGCTCGCGCGGCGCGCGCACGTGCCGCCGCTGCCCGCACGCGAGGAAGCCCCGGCATGCAGGTAGACCGCATCCCCCCGCGCGCCGGCTGGCGCTGGATGACCCACGGATTCCGGCTGCTGCGCCGCCAGCCGCTGGCGCTGGTCGCCACCGCCGCCGGCTTCATGCTGACGCTGGCGATCGCAGGCCAGGTGCCGCTGATCGGGCCGCTGGCGATCCCGGTGCTGATCCCGCTGCTCACGGTCGGCTTCATCCAGGCCGCCCGCACGGTCGACGAGGGCGGACGGCCCCATCCGCTGGCGCTCTTCGAGGGCTTCCGCGCGCGCAGCCGCGGCCGGCTCAAGCCGCTGCTGGTGCTCGGCCTCATCAACGCGGTGCTGAGCGCCTGCGCGATGGGTGTCGCGCTGATCGCCGACGGCGGCACGCTCTTCCGAGCGATGACCGGCACGATGGACCCGAGCGATCCGTCGATGCGCGACGGTGCGATGGCCTACGCGATGATCATCTTCGTGCTGCTGTCGGTACCGATCCAGATGCTCATGTGGTACTCGCCGCTCTTCGTCGCCTGGAACGGCCGGCGCCCGGTCGAGGCGGTGTTCTTCAGCCTCGTGGCCTGCTGGCGCAACCGTGCCGCCTTCGTCGTGTACGGCGCGTCCTGGGTGCTGGTGCTGCTGGCGGCGACACTGGTGGTGCAGCTGCTGCGCGGCCTCCTGCCGGGCGACCTGGCCGGCCTGCTGCTGGTGCCGGGCAGCCCGTTCTCGCCGGTCACGCTGCTGCTGATCGCCGCGCTCTACGGCTCGATCTGGCCGTCGTACCGGGACGTCGTGCGCGACGACAGCCGACTGTCCGCCGGGCAGCCGGACGCCTCGCTCCCGGAAGGCTGACCGCGCCGCGGGTCGGGTCAGTCCCGACGGACTCGCTCGCGCGCGCGGGCGACCCGTGATCGGACCGTGCCGAGCGGAACGCCGTGCGCCTCGGCCGCCTGCTGGTACGACCCGCCCTCGACGAGCACGTCGTAGACCAGACCGCGCGCCGCCTCGGTCACCTCGGACTGGAGGATGTGCAGCGCCCTGCGGACCTGCTCGCGGATGTCCGCCACGCTCTCGGCGGACCGTGCCGTGTCCCGCAGGAGGGTCTCGCCCTCGGCCTCGTCCATCAGGAGGCGCTGGTATCTGACCTTGCTGCGGATGTGCGAGCGCACGTTGTTCAGCGCGATGCCGAAGATCCAGGTCTCGGGCCGCCCGGTGCCGAGGAACGCCGCCTGATGGGTGTGTGCGTCGATCAGCGTGTCCTGGTACACGTCCTCGACGTCTTCCTCGATGCGAAGCCGGCGCCCGATGAATCGGCGCAGCCTCGGGCCATGCGTCCTGCTGAAGGCGTCGAGATCGATGTGGCAGGCGTTGCGAAGATCGTCGTTCATGTCGAGGACTGCGGTCCGCTGGGTACGCGACCCATTGCGCAAGTTCCGTGCCGATCGGGGCATCCGCTCGAAACACGCCGGATCGGCCGCTTCCACGCGGCTTTCCTGCGATCACCAGACACCTGGGGCCGCACATCGGGCGCATTTCGCGGACACGTCCGTGATCGCGCCGGACGCCGCGCACAAGTCCTCACGCCCGCAGATCGCCCCTCGCACAAGAATTCGTGTGGACGCCGGGGCGCGCCGCGCTGCATCGGCCGATCCGGAGGCGGGGCGTCGGGAACAAAGCAGAAGGGTCGGGCGACTCAGGGTCATGCTGTCCGCATCCTCTTCTGCTCAGCAACGCCCGTCCGATGCGGTGGCCCGCGGTCGGGCCGCCCGGCGCGTCCGCGTCTACGCGCCGCTCGGCACGGTCACGCCGGAGCGTCTCGACGCCCGCTTCGATCGCCTGACCGACCTGTCGGTCGTCGATCTGACGCATGCCAGCGCGATCATCGAGCCCGATCGATGTCTGGCCGCGCTCGCCTCGGCCGCGCGTGCGGGACGGCTCCCGAGACTGGTCGCGCTGTCGGTCCCGCGCAACCGTCTCTCCGACTGGCAGAAGGTCGACGCGTCGGAGCGCCGCAGACTGACCGATGCGGGGCTGCAGGCGATCGGCACCCTCTCCGGGCTGCACCAGCTCTCCCTGGACGGCTGCGAGCGGGTGACCGGTCAGGGCATCGCCGCCCTGCACGGACTGCACGCACTGTCTCGACTCCATCTGACCGGGCTGTCTTCGATCGGACGCGACGGGATCGATGCGATCGCGCGGCTGCCGAGGCTGACCCACCTGCACCTGTCCGAAGGGGCACGCCTCGACGACGCGCAGCTCGAAGCGGTCTGGACCGTGCCCCGGCTCCACACCCTGACGCTCGACGGCTTCGATCTGCTGGGTCGGGCCGGTCTGCCAGGCATCGAGGCGGCGCGGCGCCTCACCCGGCTGTCGATCCGACGCTGCCCGATGCTGGGACCCGCCGCGCTCTCGAATCTCGGACACGCACCGGCACTGACCGATCTCGACCTGCAGCATTGCGACGGCGTGTCGGACGCCGGCCTGATCGCCTACGCGCACCGCGCGCTCACGCAGCGCATCGCGGTCCGGGACTGCCCGTACGTCGGCAATCCGGGGGCCGCGGCACTGCTGCGCATCGAGGGACTGTCCCGCGTCGACCTGTCCCGCTGCGACCGCGTCGACGACAGCGGCCTGCACGGGCTCGGCCTGCAGACCGGTCTCGACTCCCTGGCGCTCAACGGGTGCTCGCGCATCGGCTCGGAGACGATCGCCCGGCTGTACCAGGTCCGCAGCCTGACGCATCTGGACATCGGTGACTGCCAGGGGCTCGATGCGCGCACATTGGGGCTCGCCGCGGCCCTGCCGGCGTTGCGATCGCTCGAGCTCGGCGGCGCCGTCGCGGCCGACGGCCGACTGGCCGTCGACATCGCCGCCAGCCGGACGCTGCGCCGGGTCGCGCTCGATCGATGCGGCGAGGTCGATGACCGCTTCGTCGCCGCGATCGCGGGTTCGGACACGCTGCGCCGGATCGATCTGAACGGCTGCGCGCACATCGGTCCGCAGGGCCTGCGGGCGCTCGCATCGCGACTGCCGCTCGTCGGCCTCTCGGTGCGCGGCTGCGCGGGGGTGGACGACGCGGGACTCGAGGCGCTCTCGATCGCGAGTTCGCTCAGGCACCTCGAGATCGGCGGCGGGCCTGCGATCACCGATGCCGGACTCGGCCACCTGCTCGCACTCGAGCGGCTGCAGCACCTCGTCGTGGTCGAATGCCCGGCGGTCACCCTGGCCGGCATCGCGCCGCTCGGATCCCTGCCGGCCCTGCGACGGCTGACGCTGCCGGGATGGCGCACGCTGCCGGCCGCGATGCCCGACGCCCTGTTCGAGGCCTGGGCCGGCATGCGAATCGGCCACTGAGGACGCACCGCAATGCGGTCACCGCCCCCTCCGGAACGGTGTCCGCCTGCGGGGCGTCCCGCGCGCGGGACGCTCAGCCGGGTCTGGAGCCGGGAGACATCCGGACGGGCGGCAGCGAGACCCGGGCCCCCGTCGTCAGGTTGATGTAGACGAAGCTCGAATTCGCGAGGGTCCCGGCCTCCTGGAAGCTCGCCGCGCGCCATCCCGGACAGACCCAGAGCCAGAATCGCCATCCCTTCTGGATCGTGCCGCCCAGGCGATCGTCGTAGCAGCTGACCGACGTCGAGAGGTCACCCGCGACGGCGTCCTCGAGCGGGACGACCGCCACCAGGTTCCCGGGAGGCATGACCGGCGGTGTGTCCGCCGGCGCCGACTCCCGGACCGGCAACACCTGCACCGTGCTGGCGACCGCCGTCCCGTTCCGGACGCGCGCGGACACGGCGATCCCGCGCCCGGTCCGCAGCTCGTCGAGGGAGCCACCGATCCAGTCGGCCTCGGACACGTCGACCCGGAATCCCGACACCCTCAGCGTCTTCGTCCGTTTCGAGATGTTCACCGCGTTGCCGCGGATCCAGGCCAGGTCCGCATCC
>JAIYAG010000308.1 GCA_027489195.1 Burkholderiales bacterium
CAGGCGGAAGTCCGTCCCGGGGCGCTGCGACCGGACCCAGACGAGCACCTCGAGCATGAAGTCGATGCGTCGGATCGCATCGATCGCACCCAGGTAGCCGAGCACCACCCGGCCGGGCACGGGCACGTGGGTGGCCGGCTCGAGGGCCGCGACCATGTCCGGGTCGAAGCCCATCGGCACCGGCGTCATCGGCGCGCAGCGCGGCGCGCGCGAGGCGACCAGCCGCGCCATCGCCGAGCTCTGCACGAAGAGGTGGGCGGCGCGCGGCGCGACCCAGCGGTAGAGCAGCCAGCCGGTGAGCCGCGAGCGCAGCGCCAGGCCGAAGCGGAAGAGCCGGCCGCGCGTCGCCATGCCCGCTCGCACCGCGTCCTCCTCGGGAAACGGGAAGGACATCCAGTAGACCACCTTGCGTCGCGGCGCCATCAGCAGCGCGATCGCGGCGGTGAGGATCTTGTCGCGCACGACCACCACGTCGTAGCCCGACGCCTCGCGCAGCATCCGAACGTCCAGCGACAGCAGCCGCAGCGCGCGCGCGACGGGTCCGGGCGGGTCGGGCTCGGAGATCTCGCGGCCACCCTCCCAGACGCCGGGCGCGGGGCCGGCCGCGCGCCGCACGCCGACGATGTCGGTGACGATGCCGCGCTCGAGCAGCTTGCGGCCGAAGAGCACCCGCACGTCGGGGCGCGTGGCCGGCAGGAAGTCGCGGACGAGGAAGAGCAGCTTCATCGCGCCGTCCGCACGGCCCGACCGTGCCCGGGCACCGGCATCAGTGGTCGAGGAGGACGGTGCCGACGACGGTGACCGTGGCCGACTTCAGCGACTTCACCAGCTGCGCGACGTTCTCGAGCGGGGTGTGGTCCTGCCGGACCACCACCACCGCGCCGCCGCACTGCGCTGCCGTGACCTTGGCATCGGGCCCCTCGGAGGCGGCCGGCGTGTCGACGATCACCACGTCGAACTGCCGCTCGCAGTGCTCGAGCAGCGCCTGCAGCGCAGGACGCGCGAGCAGGTCGCCCGCATTGGGCGCCGCCCCGCCGCTGGCGATCAGCGCGAGGTTGCGGATGCCCGGCGCGGCGTGGATCGAAGGCAGCGCGACACGGCCCGACAGGAAGGCCGCCAGCCCGCCCGCATTGGTCGCGCCGAACAGCTCGTGCAGCCGGCCGCCGCGCATGTCCGCGTCGATCAGCAGCGTGCGGGAACCGCCCTGCGCGAAGGTGACCGCGAGGTTGGAGGCGACGAACGAGCGCCCGTCGCCCGACTGCGTGCTGAGGATCGCGATCGCGCGCCGGCCGCTGCTGCCGTTGAGCCAGCGCAGCTGGATCTCGTTGCGGACCTCGCGCAGGTCGTCGATGACCGGGTCGTGCACGTCGAAGGCGACCACCACCTCGCGCGACAGCGCAACCGCCGTGTTGCCCACCGCCACCGGATAGTCGAACTGGTAGCCGAGCGCCTGCTCGAGCTGGGCACGCGACAGCAGGCCGAGGGCGATCGCGGCCTCGCCGAAGGGCAGCCGCTTCTGGGCGGCGTGGTCCAGCACCCGATCGACCTGGTCCTGGGTCAGCAGCCCGGCCGACAGCAGCACCTCGCCGATCGGGCGGCTGCGGCCTGTCGGATCGACGGGCACCGCCGGCATCGAAGCCAGGCTCGTCGCCTGCGAGAACGGCGCGGGGGCGGGAGCCGGCCCCGAGACCGTGACCGGGATCGGCGCCGGGCTCATCGTCGAGCCAGACCCGCCGGGCTCGCCGCCCGCCTGCACCGGCGACGAGCCCGGCGCATCGCTGCCGGAGACCGACTCCGGCCTCAGCTCGGGCGGGGGCGTGGGGGCCATGGTCAGCCCGCCGTGCCGTAGGAGGTGTCGTCGGGCGTGTTGCGGCGGGGACCGCCCTTGCGCCAGCCCGGACGACGGTCCTTGATGTTGCGCTTCGGCACGCGACGCACCGAACCCAGCACCGGCACCTCGACCGCGACCAGGTCATGGGTGCCGCGCACCTTGCGGTTCATCGCCTCGAGCGCGACCGCGACCGCGGTGCCGAGCAGCGCACCGAACACCACCGAGACCGCCAGCAGCAGCTCGGGCGCCGGGCCCGACGGGCGCACCGGCACTTCGGCGGGGCTGATCACGCTGACGTTGCTGTTGCCGACCCGGCTCTCGAGCGTGGTCTGGCTCAGCCGGGCCTGCACCGCGTCGTAGGCCTTCTGCGCGTTCTCGACGTCGCGCTCGTAGAGCGCGAGCTCGCTGCGCGTCTGGCGCAGCGCCAGCACCTTCGAGCGCTGGGCGGCGAGCGAGGCCTCGAGCTCGCCGAGGCGCCCGGCGTTCACCTGGGCCGAGCGCGTCAGCGAATCGGTGACCGACGCCGATTCCGACTCGATGCGCGCACGCACCGACTCGAGCTCCTGCTTCAGGCGGACGATCTCCGGATGCTCCGAGCCGAGCACGGCCGAGCGCTCGCGCAGCCGCGCGTCGAGCCGGGCCTGGTCGGTCTTGAGCGTCTGGATCAGCGGGCTCTGCATCACTTCGGCGACCGAGCCGCCGCTGGACGTGCCCTGGCGGGCCGATTCCCCACGGCGACGGCTGTCGATCGACTGCGCCTGCAGGGACGTGACCTGGCTCGACAGCTCGTTCAGGCGGGCCGTCTCGACGTCGAGGCGCTCGTCGGCCGAGGTGATGCCCTTCGTGCGCTGGAAGGCGCCGAGCTTGCGCTGGGCTTCCTCGAGCTCGGTGCGCAGCTCGCGGCTCTGCGAGTCGAAGAACTCGCGCGACTTGGCCGCCGGGTCCGTCTTCACGCGGATGTTGGTTTCGATGTAGGCCTGCGCGACGGCGTTGACCACCTTCGCGGCCCGCTCGGGGTCGGTGTCGGTGTAGACGACGTCGATGACGCTGGAGTCGCGCGCGGGCTTGACCGACAGGCCCTTCTGGATGCCCTCGGCGACCTTGAGCTTGGCCGCTTCGACCGCGGCCGCGTCGCGCCCCTCGGGCACCAGCTTGAGCATTTCGACCACGCGCACCGCGACGCGCTGGCTGGTCACGATGTCGACCTGGGTGGCGATGTAGCCCTGCACGAAGCCGGGGTTGGCGGCCTGGCCGGTGGTGACGTCCGAGGCCCGGACGTCGACCAGCACCTGGGTCGTCGCCTTGTAGCGCTTCGCCATCGATGCGGTGCCGATCATCACCAGCGCGACGACCCCGACGAAGATCGCCGCGATCAGCACCCAACGGGCGCGCAGGATGGAGAGGAACTGGTTCATGTTCATGGTGGGGGCTCGCTGTCTCTCGTGGTCCGCGTTCAGAACACGCTTTCGCGGATGAACACGAGGTCGTCGGGGCGGATCGGGTCCTCGAGCTTGGGCTCGAGCACCTGCACCGACTTGCCGCCGTAGCGGCGGTGCAGTCGCACGGCACGATCGGTGCCGCGCAGGGTCAGGCCGCCACCCTTGGCGATCGCCTGGGCCAGCGTCATGCCGCGCTCGAGCGTGTACATCCCGGGCCGGTTGACCTGACCGTAGATGTAGAAGTTCGGCGCACGGTTCACGTAGAGCACGTCGCCGGCGACGAGCCCCGGGTCCTTGGTGACGTCGCCCGAGGCGAACAGGTCCACCAGGTCGACCTCGATGCGCTGCGAGGTGCCGCCGCGCCGGGTGATCAGCACCACCTCGTCGGCGCCGGTCGGGGCGACGCCGCCCGCGAGGGACAGCACCTCGGACAGGCGCATGCCGGTCGTCTCGAGCGGATAGCGCCCGGGCTTGTTGACGTTCCCCAGCACCGACACCTGCTGGCTGCGGAACTGCACGATGTTGACCGTCACCTGCGGGTTCTGCAGGAAGTTGCCGCTCTTGAGACGCTCGGAGATCAGCCGCTCGACCGCGGTCGGCGACAGGCCGCCGATGCGCAGGGCACCCAGCAGCGGATACGAGATCACGCCGCTCTCGGAGACGCGGGCCTCGACGGTCAGGTCGGGGTTCTGGAAGACCTGCACGCGGATCACGTCGCCGGCACCGACGACGTAGTCGTCGCGCTGCTGCAGGGACTGCGGCGCCGCCGCGGCATCGCGCTGCTGGGCGGACGCCAGCCAGGGCGTCGCGCACAGCGCGACGATGATCAGGAACTTGGAGAGGAGTGAGGAGCGTTGCATGTTCCGATCACCTTCCGACACGTCGCATGGAGCGCATGGGGACGACCTTCTTCTGAGGAGAGCGCCAGTTTAGACCAGGGCAGCGGCGCCCGTCGTGAAGCACTGCACAGCCCGCGATCGATGCCGACACGGCACGACACGGCACGACGGCCGTCCCGTCCGGCCCGCGTGCCGACCCCGCCACAGCCATGCTCGCCGCCGGAAAACGCGACACCCGCCGCCGGCCGGGCCGGGGCGGGTGTCGGCGCGCGAGCCCCGGCGGGGCCAGCGCGAGGGCCCTCTCGAGGCCCGGCGAGGCGGTTTCCTACAGAAGCGAGTAGTGCGGCACCCACAGCAGGACGGTGCGGGAGGCCGCCGCGAACTGCGCGGCCGCCGTCTTCGACACGGCGTTGCTCGTCACCGAGTCGCCGGAGCCCGTCGCGATCGCGCCATCGGTGTAGGCGTTGCGCACCGGCGTCGGCGTGTTGACGAAACGGTTCGACACCACCTCGGTGCCATCGGCCTTCGCGATGCCGGCGGCG
>JAIYAG010000572.1 GCA_027489195.1 Burkholderiales bacterium
CTCGGGCCGCTGAAGATGAACGACACCGCGTTCTGGGTGCCGCCGGAGAAGCAGTCGCGGCTCGCCGAGGCCTTCCCGGCCGATCCGGACTCCAAGGCGAAGGTCGAGCTGCTCGACGTGCGCAGGGCGCCCACGCTGCTGTCCGGCGGCGGCGGCATGGTGTCGACCGCCGACGACTACCTGCGCTTCACGCAGATGCTGCTCAACGGCGGCGAGCTCGACGGCGTGCGGATCGTCTCGCGCAAGACGATGGAGTTCATGGCGTCCGATCACCTCGGCACCCTGCGCGGGCCGACCTACCTGCCCGGCCCGGGCTACGGCTTCGGCCTGGGCTTCGCGGTCCGTACCGTGAACGGCGAATCGACGAACTACGGCAGCGCCGGCGAGTACAACTGGGGCGGCTACGCCGGCACCGCGTTCTGGGTCGATCCGCGCGAGCGGCTGGTGGCTGTGTGGATGATGCAGGGCCCGGCCCAGAGCGGTCAGTACCGGCCGCTGCTGCGCAACGCGGTCTACACCTCGCTGGACCGCTGAAGACCCGCGGGGGACGCGCCGCGGGGCGCGTCCGCCTGCGCCGCTCGGGCGGGGCGGTCGTCCACCCGTCCCGCTCAGGCGGGGCGGTCGTCCTCGAAGCGCGGCCCCGCCGCCTTCGCGCCGGCATCGAACACCTCGGGCGGGTACCAGCGCGCGAAGTCGGTCATCACGGTGTCGAACGGCAGGTCGTCGTAGAGCCCGTCGTCGCGCAGGTACTGCATGTGGCGGCGCGCCGCCGCGTCGTGCTCCTGCAGCAGCGCGTCATGCTCGCCGTCGAACTCGGTCGGACGCACGCCGAAGCGCTCGCACAGCTCGAGGTTGAAGACCGCAGCGGCCTTCACCCAGCGGCCGTCGAGCCACAGCGCGGCATACCCGTGATCGTGGAAGACGTCGGTGCCGCCGAGCAGCCGGCGCAGCTTCTCGGTGTTCAGGTGGTTGGTGACGTCGGCCAGGCCGACCGCCGCCGGGATGCCGGCCGCGCGCGCGGCCGCGGCCAGCAGCCCCGCCTTGGGCACGCACCAGCTCCGCGGGCTGGCGGCCACGCTGCTGGCGCGGTAGTCGGCCCGATCGCGGCTGCAGGAGAACGGGTCGTAGCGGACCCGGTCCCGGACCGCGTAGAAGAGCCGCACCGCGCGCTCGCGCGGCGCCTCGGCGCTGCCCACGGCCGCGTCGACGAAGGCCCGCAGTGCCGGGTGGCCGGTGTCGAGCAGCGCGGTCGCGCCGCGGCAGCGCTCGACGAAGTCCGGGCCGGCCGCATCGGCCGGCACCCCGCGCGGCGGGCCCTCGGGCACGCTCAGGCCACCCCGTGCTTGCGGAACCAGGCGGTGGCGCGCTTCCAGCCGTCCTCGGCCGCCGGCTTGCGGTAGGACGGGCGGTAGTCGGCGTGGAACGCGTGCGGCGTCTCCGGGTAGACGACGAACTCGGACGCCTTGGCGGCCGCGCTGCCGGCGGTGAGCCGGGTCTTCATCTCGTCGACGGTGCTCGTCGGGATGCCGGCGTCGGCGCCGCCGTACAGACCGAGCACCGGGCCCTTGAGCGCCACCGCGACGTCGTAAGGATGCAGCGGGGTGGCCGGGCTGGTCGCGCCGGTCAGCCGGCCGTACCAGGCCACGCCCGCCTTGACCGACGGGTTGTGCGCGCCGTACAGCCACACGATGCGCCCGCCCCAGCAGAAGCCGGTGATGCCGAGCTTGTCCTTGTTGCCGCCGTTGGTGTGCGCGAACGCGACGGTCGCGTCGAGGTCGGACATCACCTGGGCGTCGGTGACCTTGGGCACCAGCTCGCCGGTGATCTGGGCGACGGTCGGGTAGGCCTGCGGGTCGCCGAAGCGAAAGTACAGCTCGGGCGCGACCGCGTGCCAGCCGGCGGCCGCGAAGCGGCGGCAGACGTCCTTGATGTGCTCGTGGACGCCGAAGATCTCCTGGACGACCAGGATGGTGGGTGCCCCCGAGGCGCCCGCCGGCGCGGCGAAGTAGCCGGGCATCGAGCGGCCGTCGGCGGTGCGGATCAGCACGTCGCCGGTGCGCAGGCCGGTCGACGGCGTGGTGATCGTCTGGGCGAGCAGCGAGCCGGTCGGCGCGACCGACGCGGCGAACCCGGCCGCGGCCGAGCCCGCGATGAAGCCCCGGCGATCGAGCCGCGTCGGCGGCACCAGGGAATCGAGTTCCGGCGAGGCGGCGTCCGCCTCCCGAGCGTCGCGAATCGAATCGTCCAAGAGAGGCTCCTCTGCTATCGTGGGTCGGAACGTGCGTCGCCAGCCACCCGCGTGGCGGGTCCTGCGATGCATCCGATCGTACCGCGAAGACGGTATCGCTCCCTCCGAGGCCGACTCCACCGCAGGGACACGCCCTGCGCCCCAACCCGATGCACCGGCTCTACCACGATCCCGTCGCCGATCCGCCCGCCGCCCAGACGATCACGGTGTCGCCCTGCTGGCACCACGACCGCAGCCGCTGGATCTGGATGATGGGCCAGTCGATCGGCAAGGTCGCCTGCCACTTCAACACGCAGCGGATGATGCGCCGCTACGCCGCCGAGGCCTACCTGCGTTGACCGCACGCCCGAACCCCGATCCGTTCTCCGCCACCGGCACCGACCGCGGCGCCGTCGACGCGCTGCTGTCGGCCACCCACGGCGATCCCTTCGCGGTGCTCGGCCCGCATGCCGGTCCCGGCGGATGCCGGGTCGTCCGCGCACTGCTGCCAGGCGCTCGCAGCGTCGAAGCGATCGACGCGGCCGGCCGCCCCGCCGGGGCGCTCGAGCGCCTGGCGGGCGACGTCTTCGCGGGCGTCGTCACGCTGCCCGGCGACGGCCGCGGCTACCGGCTCCGGGTCGACGGCGGCCCCGCGGAGGGCGGGCGTGTCGTCGACGACGCCTACCGCTTCGGCACGGTGCTCGGCGAGCTCGACCTGCACCTGCTCGGGCAGGGCACGCACTGGCGCGCCTGGCGGGTGCTCGGCGCCCACGCGCGCCGCATCGACGGCGTGGACGGCACCAGCTTCGCGGTCTGGGCCCCGAACGCCCGCCGCGTCTCGGTGGTCGGCGCCTGGAACGGCTGGGACGGCCGCGTGCATCCGATGCGCCGGCGCATCGAGACGGGGGTCTGGGAGCTGTTCGTGCCGGCGGTCGCCGCGGGCGAGCTCTACAAGTACGAGGTGCTCGGGGCGGGCGGCGTGCCCGCGCTCAAGGGCGATCCGTTCGCGCGGCAGGCCGAGCCGCCGCCGGCGACCGCCTCGCGCGTGGTCCACGAGTCGACGTACGCCTGGCGCGACGCCGACTGGCTCGCCTCGCGCGCGCAGCGCCAGGCGCGGGGCGCGCCGATGTCGATCTACGAGGTGCATGTCGGCTCCTGGCAGCGCCATCCGGACGGCCGCTCGCACGGCTGGGCCGAGCTGGCCGACGAGCTCGTGCCGTACGCGCTGGGCCTGGGGTTCACGCACCTCGAGCTGATGCCGGTATCCGAGCATCCGTTCGGCGGCTCCTGGGGCTACCAGCCCACCGCGCTCTACGCGCCCACCTCGCGCTGGGGCGACCCCGATGCGCTGCGCGCGTTCATCGACCGGGCGCATCAGGCCGGGCTCGGCGTGCTGCTCGACTGGGTGCCGGCGCACTTCCCCGACGACGCCCATGGCCTGGTCGCCTTCGACGGCACCGCGCTGTACGAGCATGCCGACCCGAGCCTCGGGCGGCACGCCGACTGGGGCACGCTGATCTACGACTTCGGGCGGCCCGAAGTGGCGAACTACCTGATCGCCAACGCCCTCTACTGGCTGCACGAGTTCCACATCGACGGCCTGCGCGTCGATGCGGTGGCCTCCATGCTGCACCTCGACTACAGCCGCGCGCCCGGTACCTGGCGCCCGAACGTGCACGGCGGACGCGAGAACCTCGAGGCGGTCGCCTTCGTCAAGCGGCTCAACGAGAAGGTCTACGAGGAGGTGCCCGGCGCGATCACCATCGCCGAGGAATCCACCGCCTGGCCCGGCGTGTCGCGGCCGACCTGGCTCGGCGGCCTGGGCTTCGGCTACAAGTGGAACATGGGCTGGATGAACGACACGCTCGCCTACTTCCACGAGATCCCGGTGCACCGCCCCTGGCATCACGGGCGCCTCACCTTCGGCCTGATGTACGCATTCGCCGAGAACTTCGTGCTGCCGCTCTCGCACGACGAAGTGGTGCACGGCAAGGGCTCGCTGCTCGGCAAGATGCCCGGCGACGACTGGCCGCGCTTCGCTAACCTGCGCGCGTACCTGGCGTTCATGTGGACGCAGCCCGGCAAGAAGCTGCTCTTCATGGGCGGCGAGTTCGGGCAGTGGCGAGAGTGGCACCACGACCGCGAGCTCGACTGGGGGCTGCTCGCCGACCCGGTCAACGGCGGGCTGCACCGCGGGCTGCAGGCGCTGGTCGGCGACCTGAACCGGCTCTACACGAGCCAGCCCTCGCTGCATGCGCGGGACTGCGAGGCGAGCGGCTTCGAGTGGATCGACTGCCAGGACTCGGCGCAGAGCGTGATCGCCTGGCTGCGCTTCGGCGAGCGCGACGGGGATGCGACGATGGTGGCCTGCAACTTCACGCCGGTGCCGCGTACCGGCTACCGGCTCGGCCTGCCCGCGGGCGGGCGCTGGGACGAGGTGATCAACACCGACGCCGCCGCCTACGGCGGCTCGGGCCTGGGCAACCTCGGCGGCATGGAGGCCGAGGCGATCCCGGCCCACGGACGGCCGTGGTCGGTGGCGCTGACGCTGCCGCCGCTGTCGGTGGTGGCGATGCGCCCGCGCGCGGCCGGTGCGCTCGGCCCCGCGCACGGCCCCGCGCACGGCACTACGACGACGCGCGACGGATCCTCGAAGTGATGGCGCCTCTTGTCCTCGAGCCCGGCCAGCCGGGCGCGCTCGGTGCGCATGTCGATGGCGACGGCGTCGCCTTCGCGGTCCGCTCGCGGCATGCCACGCGCATCGAGCTCTGCGTGTTCGACGCCGACGGCGGGCGCGAGCTCGCGCGCGCCGCGCTGCCCGGCCGGACCGGCGAGGTCTTCCACGGCCGGCTGCCGGGCGCGGGCGCGGGCCTCGTCTACGGGCTGCGCGCCCACGGCCCGTACGCACCACGCGACGGCCACCGCTTCAACCCGAACAAGCTGCTGCTCGACCCGTACGCGCGCGAGCTCGTCGGCGCCTTCCGGTGGGACGCGTCGGTGCTCGGCTACGCCTCGGGCCATCCCGACGGCTGCGACTCGTTCGACGCGCGCGACAGCGCGCCCTGCGTGCCGAAGGCCCGCGTCGTCGCCACGGCCGCACGCGCCGCCGACCGGCCGCCCAAGCCGGGCCGCCCCTGGGGCGAGACGGTGCTCTACGAGCTGCACGTCAAGGGCTTCTCGGCCGCCAACCCCGAGGTGCCCGAGGCGCTGCGCGGCACGATCGAAGGCCTCGCGCATCCGGCCTCGATCGCCCACCTCGAGCGGCTCGGCGTGACCGCGGTCGAGCTGCTGCCGGTGGCCGCCTGGCTCGACGAGCTGCACCTGGTGCAGCGCGACCTGTCCAACTACTGGGGCTACAACCCGATCGCCTTCAGCGCGATGCAGCCCGCGCTCGCCGGGCCGCGCGGCATCGCCGCGATGCGCGACGCGGTCGACGCGCTGCATGCGCGCGGCATCGAGGTGATCCTCGACGTGGTGTTCAACCACACCGCCGAGGGCGACGAGCGCGGCCCGACGCTGTCGCTGCGCGGGCTGGACAACGCGACCTACTACCTGCCCGACGCGCACCGGCCCGGCGGCTATCGCAACCTCTCGGGCTGCGGCAACACGCTGGCCGCGCACCAGCCGGCGGTCGGCGAGCTGATCGTCGACGCGCTGCGCTTCTGGGCCGACGACGTCGGCGTCGACGGCTTCCGCTTCGACCTCGCGAGCGCGATCGCCCGCGACGCGCACGGCCGCTTCGACGCGTCGCTGCCCTGGCTGCGCGCGCTGCGCGAGGACCCGGTGCTCGCGCGCTGCAAGCTCGTCGCCGAGGGCTGGGACTGCGAGGGCCACTTCGTCGGCGGCTTTCCGCCCGGGTGGACCGAGTGGAACGACCGCTACCGCGACGACGTGCGCCGCTTCTGGCTCGGCCAAGGGCACGGCGTCGGCGGGCTCGCCACGCGGCTCGCCGGCTCGAGCGACCTGTTCGACCGACCCGGGCGGGGGCCTGCGGCCAGCATCGACTTCGTCACCGCGCACGACGGCTTCACGCTCGCCGACACGGTCTCGTACCGGCACCGCCGCAACCATGCGAACGGCGAGGACAACCGCGACGGCCACGCGGGAGAAGTGGCCGACGGCAGCGGCGCCGAAGGCCCGACCGACGATCCGGCGGTGCGCACGCGCCGCGTCCGCCGCGCGCGCGCGCTGCTCGCCACGCTGATGTGCTCGCGCGGTGTGCCGATGCTGCGGGCCGGCGACGAGTTCGGCGCGAGCCAGGGCGGCAACAACAACGCCTACTGCCAGGACGGTCCGATGACCTGGCTGCGCTGGCCGGACGCAGCACCGCAGCGACACGGCGTGTTTGCCGATGCCCGCGCGGGCACCGGACAGACCGACGCCGCGGCCGATCTGCGCCCGCTCGTCGCGACCCTCGCGCGGCTGCGGGCCACCTGGCCGTGCCTGCGTGGCGAGTGGTTCCTGCACGGGGCACGCTCGCACGACGTCGAGTCGCTGCCCGATCTCGCCTGGCTGCGCCCCGATGGCGAGCCGATGCAGCACCCCGACTGGCACGACGGTGCGCGCCACACGCTCGCACTGCAGCTCGACGCCGGCGTGCCACGCCCCGGCGCGCCGCACGATCGCGTCTGGATCGCGTTCCATGCGGGCGAGGGCATCGCCCGCTTCAGGCTGCCGCCGCTGCCGCACGAGGGCGACTGGGTCCGCGTGCTCGACACCGGCGCCGAGGCCGTGCCGCTCGAGCTCGATGCCGACGGCACGCTCGCACTGGACGGGCCGGCGGTGGCGATCTGCTGCGCAGGCTCGATCGCCGACGCCGAGCGGGCACGCTGGCGGCCCGGCGTCGCGGCGGCGGCCTTCGTGCCGGCGGACGACGCGTACGGTGCGATCGAGCTCGTCCTCGGCGAGGGCGAGGCGCCGCTCGAACTCGTGCTGGACACGAGCCCGGTGCGGCGGC
>JAIYAG010000117.1 GCA_027489195.1 Burkholderiales bacterium
AGCTGCTTGGCGACCTCGGTCTTGCCGACGCCGGTCGGTCCGGAGAACAGGAACGAGCCGATCGGCTTGTCCGGCTTGCCCAGGCCCGAGCGCGACATCTTGATCGCGGCGGCCAGCGCATTGATGGCGGCCTCCTGGCCGAACACCACGTTGCGCAGATCGCGATCGAGGTGCTGAAGCTTGCTGCGGTCGTCGCTCGACACCGAGGTCGGCGGGATCCGCGCGATCTTGGCGACGATGTCCTCGATCTCGTTCTTGCCGACGACCTTCTTCTGCTTGGACTTCGGCAGGATCCGCTGCGCGGCACCCGCCTCGTCGATCACGTCGATCGCCTTGTCGGGCAGATGACGGTCGTTGATGAACTTGGCCGAGAGCTCCGCGGCGGCCGACAGGGCCGACGACGAGTACTTGATGCCGTGGTGCTCCTCGAAGCGCGACTTCAGGCCGCGCAGGATCTGCACCGTCTGCTCGACCGTCGGCTCCACCACGTCGATCTTCTGGAACCGGCGCGACAGCGCGTGGTCCTTCTCGAAGATGCCGCGGTACTCGTTGAACGTGGTCGCGCCGATGCACTTGAGCTGACCCGAGGACAGCGCCGGCTTGAGCAGGTTCGACGCGTCGAGCGTGCCGCCCGAGGCCGAGCCGGCCCCGATCAGCGTGTGGATCTCGTCGATGAAGAGGATCGCGTGCGGGTTGGCCTTGAGCTGCTTGAGCACCGCCTTCAGGCGCTGCTCGAAGTCGCCGCGGTACTTGGTGCCGGCCAGCAGGGCGCCCATGTCGAGCGAGAAGACGCACGACTCGGCGAGCACCTCGGGCACGTCGCCCTGGGTGATCCGCCAGGCCAGGCCCTCGGCGATCGCGGTCTTGCCCACGCCGGCCTCGCCGACCAGCAGCGGGTTGTTCTTGCGCCGGCGGCACAGGACCTGGATGACCCGCTCGACCTCGGACTCGCGCCCGATCAGCGGATCGATCCGGCCTTCCTTGGCCGAGACGTTCAGGTTGGTGGTGAACTGCTCGAGCGCGCCCTGCTGGGCGGCCGCGGCGTTCTCCTCGCCCTGCTCCTGCGGCTCCTCCTTGGCCTGCTCCTTCGGCTGCGGCGTCTTGGTGATGCCGTGCGAGATGAAGTTGACCACGTCCAGCCGGGTGATCCCCTGCTGGTGGAGGTAATAGACCGCGTGCGAATCCTTCTCGCCGAAGATGGCGACGAGCACGTTCGCCCCGGTGACTTCCTTCTTGCCGTTGGAAGTCGACTGGACGTGCATGATCGCCCGCTGGATCACACGCTGGAAGCCCAGGGTGGGCTGCGTGTCGATCTCCTCGTTGCCGGGGACGACCGGGGTGTTCTCTCGGATGAAATTGCCGAGATTCTTGCGCAGGTCGTCGATGTTGGCGGCGCAGGCGCGAAGCACCTCCGCTGCAGACGGGTTGTCCAGCAACGCGAGCAGCAGGTGCTCGACGGTGATGAACTCGTGCCGCTGCTGCCTCGCTTCGACGAAGGCCATGTGCAGGCTGACTTCCAACTCTTGCGCGATCATGCTTCCTCCATCACGCACTGCAAAGGGTGCTGATGCTGGCGTGAGTATCCACTAACCTGTTCCACCTTCGTGGCCGCGACGTCCTTGGGATACAGCCCGCAGACGCCCCGCCCATCGCGGTGGACCTTCAACATCACCTGAGTCGCCTTCTCGCGACCCATACCAAAGAACTTCTGAAGCACTCCGACGACGAACTCCATCGGTGTGTAGTCGTCGTTCAGCAGAGCGACCTCATACATCGGAGGCGGCTTGAGCCGAGCCTCCTTCTTCTCGAGGACGGTCGAGGGATCACGCGACGTGGCCATGGCGACAACCATTCTATCGGGTCGGGCCTGCCCTGCAACACGGCGGCCTGACTCTTTGATGGGGTCTGTGCAGGGATTCACAACCTTGAGCGATTCGATCGGGGTTCCCCGGCACGGATTGCGACACGCAGGGCCGTCGGCGCCACGGCCGGGGCCTGGAAGCTTGACGTACCCCGACCTTTGACAAAGAATCCGCCGGCGTCCGTGGGAGCCTTCCCGCGGTCCGACACATTCAAATAACGATTCAGGGACGGCAGGGTTATGGCTACCGGTACTGTCAAATGGTTCAACGACGCCAAGGGCTTCGGCTTCATCACACCCGATGACGGCGGCGAAGACCTGTTCGCTCACTTCAGCGCGATCCAGATGAATGGGTTCAAGTCGCTGAAGGAAGGCCAAAAGGTCCAGTTCGACGTCGTGCAGGGGCCCAAGGGCAAGCAGGCTTCCAACATCCAGAACTCACAATAGGCCTCGATCGGGCCGCAGCAGCAAACAAAAACGCCGGGACAAACCCGGCGTTTCTCATTGCCGAAACGTCGCTGGACGCTGTAGGTCGTCGCACGAGCGGCCGATTGCTGACGTGTTCCCCGGCGACTGCCCGGCGACCTCGCGACCCCGAAGCCGCGATCCGGTCTATTGTGCAGCGCATCGCACCGGATCGCAAAGCGCTGCCCGCCCGCCGGTCCCCCGATCGAACCCGGAAGCCCCCCGATGAGCGACCTCCCCGCCTGGATCTCGTCCGCACGCGAGCACTGGCGCTGGCGCGGCCAGCTCCGGCCGCCCTTCGCCACCGAGCCCGCGGCCGGCCAGGTGTCCGTCTGGGACTTCCCGCGCCCGCCCCGGCTGGCGCAGGACACGCGCGAGGTGGTGGTCCGGTGGGGGCCGCGCGAGGTGGCCCGGACGAATCGGGCCGTGCTCGTGCTGGAGACCGCGCATCCGCCCGGCTTCTACCTGCCCTGGGACGACGTCGCGCGCGAGCTGCTGCGCCCGGCCGCCGGCGCGTCCTTCTGCGAATGGAAGGGGCCGGCGCAGTACTGGAGCCTGGTCGACGGCGACGAGCGGATCGACGCCGTCGCCTGGAGCTACCCGCGTCCGATGGCGGGGGCCGAGGCCCTGTCGTCGTGCGTGGCCTTCTATGCGACCGGGCTGGCGTGCAGCGTGGGGGGGGCGCCGGTCCGGGCGCAGCCCGGCGGCTTCTATGGCGGCTGGATCACGCCCGAGCTCGTCGGCCCCTTCAAGGGCGAGCCGGGCAGCGAAGGCTGGTAGCGGCCCGCGGCGCCGGCACGGCGGCCGCGTTCATGCGACGGCGCGGCGACGCCACTCGGCCCACAGCACCGCGAGCGCGCAGGACGCGATGCGCGAATGCGCCGGGTCGGCACGGCTGGTCAGCACGATGGGCACGGTCGCACCCAGCACGATGCCGGCCACCTGTGCATCACCGAGGTACTGGAGCTGCTTGGCCAGCATGTTGCCCGACTCGAGGTCCGGCACCACCAGCACGTCGGCATCTCCGGCGACGGGCGAGGTGATGCCCTTGGCCCGAGCCGCGGCGATCGACACGGCGTTGTCGAAGGCCAGCGGCCCGTCGACGAGCCCCCCGGTGATCTGACCGCGGTCGGCCATCTTCGAGAGCGCCGCGGCGTCCATCGAGGACCGCAGCTTCGGCGTCACCGTCTCGACCGCCGACAGGATGGCGACCTTGGGCAGCGCGCGGCCGAGCGCATGCGACAGGTCGATGGCGTTCTGCACGATGTCGACCTTGGCGTCGAAGTCGGGCGCGACGTTGATCGCCGCATCGGTGATCAGCAGGGGCTTGTGGTAGCGGGGCACGTCGAGGACGAAGACGTGACTGATGCGACGGCCGGTCCGCAGACCCGTCGTGGCGTCGACCACCGGGCCGAGCAGCGCGTCGGTGTGCAGGCTGCCCTTCATCAGCGCGTCGACCTCGCCCGCCCGCGCCATCGCGACGCCCCGGACCGCCGCGGCGTGGCCGTGCGCGACATCGACGATCCGCGTGGTGCCGAGCGCGAGCCCGTGCTCGGCGGCGATCGCACGGATCCGGTCGGCCGGGCCGATCAGCACGGCTTCGATCAGGCCGAGCGCCACCGACTGCAGCGCGCCCTCGAGCGACTCGGCGCTGCACGGGTAGACGACGCCGACCCGGATCGGCGGGCAGCGCCTGGCGGCCGCGAGCAGCGCGTCGTAGCGCAGGTTCCTGTCGGCCCACAGCGGCTCCGCGCGCTCGG
>JAIYAG010000419.1 GCA_027489195.1 Burkholderiales bacterium
CCGCCAAGCAGCT
Source organism: Burkholderiales bacterium (assembly GCA_027489195.1). Lineage (GTDB taxonomy): Bacteria > Pseudomonadota > Gammaproteobacteria > Burkholderiales > Burkholderiaceae_E > UBA4615. The sequence continues at coordinate 14 of JAIYAG010000419.1, forward strand.
CGGCATCAGCGCCAATACCGTGAAGACCCACCTGGCCACGGTCTACGAGCGTACCGGCTGCTCGCGCCAGTCGCAGCTGGTGCGACTGGTGATGTCGCTGAGGGACGGTTCGAGGGCCTGAGCGCCCCGCCCGGGATCAGCCGACCTTGAATTCGTCCCGGCTGCGGCCCGCGGCTTCGAGTGCCGCGAGCCACTTGGGCGTCCGGCCCCGGCCCGTCCAGGTATCTCCGCTCTCGGCGTTGCGGAACTTCACCGGCACCGGAGGACGGGCGGATTTCTCCTTCTTGGGCTTGCCGGCCGCCGCACGCGGCGCTTTCGGGGTGTCCGGGCCCTTGAGGTCGGTCACTTCGACGCCGAGCTTGCGCATCAGCGCACGCACCTCGGAGACGGCCTTGCGCTTGCGGGAGCCTTCGGTTTCCTCGAGTTTCTTGGCCTGAGTCTCCAGGCGGGCGATCTGCTGGCGAAGCTGTTCGAGCGAGGTTCTGGCCACGGTGACTCCGAAGGGGACGATTTAGGCGTCCGATTATATCGAGGCGATCGGCTTTCGGCTCCGAGAAAACATCGGACATAAATCCGAGGTCGTAGCCCCCGACATGCAGATCGAATCCGGAGCCTCTGTCGGGCACGCACGACGATTATCGATGCATTCGTCGACATTACTCGGCGGGCCACCGGAGTCGTCACCGGATTTACCTTCCGCCGTGTTTTCCCGGAGGCCGGTGCGAAGCGGCCCGGGCACGGCGCGCCGGTGTTTCAGGCCTGGTTCAGCACGCTCCCGAGCACCGCCACCCGCTGCGTCCCGCCGCCTTGCACCAGCTCGATCACCGCATCCACGGCACTGACGTTCTGGCGCGCCATCAGGAGCGCGGCGCCCGCGCGCTGCGCGACCAGGGTCGCGTCCGGCTCCTCGGCCGCGCCGGGGGTGTCCAGGATCACGATGTCGAACGACTTCGTGAATGCTTCGAGCAGCTGCTCGAACACGTCGCGCGACAGCAGTTCCGACGGATTGGGGGCGTCGGGACCGCGTGTGAGCACCGTCAGACCGGGCAGACCAGGCACCCGCTGCAGCGCCCCCTTCAGGAAGCTGCGGTTCAGCATGGACGACAGGCCGGTGGCGTTGCCCAGCCCGAACATCCGGTGCAGGCGCCCTCGCCGCAGATCGGCATCGATCAGCAGCGTGCGCTGCCCCATCTGCGAGAAGGTCACCGCGAGATTGGCGGCGAGGAACGACTTTCCGTCCCCGCTGCCGGACGAGATCACCGCGAGCGACTTGAGCGGTGACGCCGGGGGCGCCGCGATCTGGGCGCTGCGGATCTTCGCCCGCAGCCGGCGCAGGTCTGCCACCAGCGGATTGCGGCCGTCGTAGGCGGCGACGACCTCCTCGCTGACCGCGCTCCGGCCCCGCTCCAGCACGGCATAGTCGAACTGGTAGGCGAGCGCCCGCTCGACCTGCTCGCTTGTCACGAGCTTGCGGGCGACCGCAGCCTCGCCGAAGCGCACCCCCTCCGCTCGCGCCCACGCGAGGATGCGCTCCACCTCGGGCGGATGGATGAGGCCGGCCTGCACGAGGATCCGCCCGATCGGCATCCGCGAGGGCGCCGCGTCGCCGTCGGGAGCCGGCGATGGCCGAGCCTCGGGCTCGCTCGGCAGTGCGCCGAACATCGTGGGCGAGAAGACCTGGGTTTCGGCCGCGACCGCCCCGGCGCCCGGCGCAGCCGCCGCATCACCCGCCCGCACCGGCGAGAACCAGGCGAGCAGGCCCGCGGCGAGCGGACGTCGCGCGGCCCGGTGCGTCGCCTTGAACGCATCACGGAGCGTGCCGATCGGCTGCATCCCGCTGGCCAGCCGCAGGTCGTGCGGGCCTCGGACGCGGCGGTTGCGCATCTCCGCCCCGAGCGCCCCGCCGACGCCCAGCAGCGCCCCGAGCAGGGCGCCGAGCGCGGTGTTCATCAAGAGTCTGGGCTTCGGCTCGCGGGGCTGGACCGCGGACGTCAGCACCACGACGCCGGCGCGACCGCCCTGGCTCTCGAGCGCGCCCGGCCCCCGGCGCTGCGCGACGGCATCGAGGTGCGCCCTGGACTGCCGGGCGGGCTCGCCCTTCAGCTGGCGACTGAGCTCGACGTAGGCCCGCGCGAACGCGTTCGCGACGCTCGCGACGAAGGCGGGGTCGGTGCCGCTGTAGGCGACCGTGAGCACGCTCGACTCGCGCGACGGTCGGACATCGAGGTCCTCGAGGAGCAGGTCGGAGAAGTAGTGGCGGATGGATCCGGCACCACCGGTGGCCTCGTGCCACTGCGCGACCGCCCGCGGGTCCTCGACGAGACCCAGCGCGTCGACCACGTCGAGCGCCACGCGCTGGCTGGTGAGGATGTCCACCTGGGTGGCCATGTAGCCCGTCGACTGCGGGCCCGGCAGCAGCACACCCGACAGCGGGTCGGGCCCCGGGGTGTCGACCAGCACCTGAGCCGCAGCCATGTACCTGGGCGGCAGCCAGAGCGAGACGCCGAGGGCCGCCGCCGCGGGCAGGATGAACAGCAGCCCCACCAGCCGCCGGCGGGCGCGCAGGATGCCGAGGCACTGCAGGAGGGTCATGGACACGGGGCTCGAGACGATGCCGTGGGAGGCGCCACGGACCGTAAGACTCGACCGGACCGGTCCCGGGAGTCGATTATGTCAGAGCCGCCCCGCTTTCCCGGCGGATCGAAGGTGTGCACCGCAGACGACACCGCCCGGCCCGGGCGAAGCGCGTCGCGTCGTGCGCGGACCGCGCGCCTCGGGTGTCCGGACCCCGAGCCTAGCGGCGCCGTCCGGCGATCCAGAGCATCATCGCCGCGAGGACCAGCAGCATCGTCCCGGGTGCCGCCACCGCGTCGTCCGCGATCGCGGCGACCACGTCACTGGGCATCGGCAGGCGCGACACGCTGATCTGCGCATCCCTCACCGGCCGAACCTCCCGGGCTTCGCCGGGCACGCTCGCGACGGCCACGGTGATGGCCGCGCTGCCCCCGACCATCGGCCTGGGCGCGTCCTGCGCGGCCAGCGGAGCCCCCAGGCACACGAAGACGATCGCGACGGAGACCAGTCTGCGCAGTGGCAAGGCGGGGCGGGGGGGGTTCATGAGGCGGGCTCCAGACGGGACTGCACGGGTCGATCGGCAGACATATGCAAGATTCGCGCCCGACTGTTTCGCGATCGTGACGGTCGGTGCGATCGCGACGCATCATAGCCAACCCGGCCACGCCTGGAATCCTCTTCTTTTGCGAGGTGGCATCCGACACATTCGTTGACGGGCGCGGCCGGCCCACGTCGCCGGCTGCAAGGCAAGATGTTTCGCCCGAGTGTCGCCGTCGCGCTGCGGGACCGGGTGCTTCCTTCGAATGGGTGAGTCGCCCACGAACCCTCGCGGTTATCATCGACCTACCTTCTGGCTGGAATACCTTGGGAATCCCACCGCCCGGCGGCCTGTCCGCCTCTCGGTCCATCGTCCGCAGCGGCAGCCGCAGCCTGGTTGCCCTGGCCCGGACGGTCTGCGACCCCTTGCTCACCGTCATCGCGCTGCTCGGCGCGGCCTGGCTGACACGGGGTCACATCGAGAACAAGGACCTGGTCCTCGGGGTCATCGCCTTCTCGCTCGGCTATCCCGGCTCGCTGCCCTACTCCTACCGTCCGGCCAAGCTGCTGCGGCAGATCTTCGGCAACTGGGCGGTGCTCGCCGGGCTGATGGTGGTGTTCGGCCTGGCCACGAACATGCTCAAGGAGTTCCCGCCGAACATGCTGGCCTGGTGGGTGGTGGCCACGCCGGTGATGCAGGCGGCGGCGCACGTGATCGCGCCCTGGCTGCTGCCGCGGGTGCTGTCGATGCGGGCGCAGCACACGGCGGTGATCATCGGCGCCAACGAGCTGGGCCGTACGCTCGCCCGCTCGCTGCTCGACTCGCCGGCGATGCAGCCGGTGCGGGTCACCGCCTTCTTCGACGACCGCGCTCCGGCTCGGCTCGGCGACGCGCTGGAGCTGCCGCTGACCGGGCGGATCGACTCGGTCGCGGACTTCGTGCGCGCCAATCGTGTCGACCAGATCTACATCGCGCTGCCGATGGCCTCGCAGCCGCGCATCCTGCGGCTGCTCGACCAGCTTCGCGACACCACCGCCTCGATCTTCTTCCTGCCTGACATCTTCCTCTACGACCTGATCCAGGCGCGCGTGGACACGATGGGCGGGCTGCCGGTGGTGGCGGTCTGCGAGACCCCGTTCCACGGCACCACCGGCGTGATCAAGCGGCTCTCGGACGTCTGCCTGTCGCTGGCGGCGATCGTGCTGACGGCGCCGCTGATGCTCGGCATCGCGCTGGCGATCAAGTCGACGATGCCGGGGCCGGTGCTCTTCAAGCAGCGCCGCTACGGCCTGGACGGCGAGCAGATCACGGTCTGGAAATTCCGCACGATGAAGGTGCAGGAAGATGGTGCGGTGGTGCGTCAGGCCACGCGCGACGACGACCGCATCACGCCGCTCGGGCGCTTCCTGCGCCGCACCTCCCTCGACGAGCTGCCGCAGTTCTTCAACGTGCTGCAGGGACGCATGAGCGTGGTGGGGCCGCGGCCGCACGCGGTGGCGCACAACGAGACGTATCGCAAGCTCATCAAGGGCTACATGATCCGCCACAAGGTCAAGCCGGGCATCACCGGCTGGGCCCAGGTGAACGGCGCGCGCGGCGAGACGGACACCATCGACAAGATGAAGCGGCGCATCGAGTTCGACCTCGAGTACCTGCGCCACTGGTCGCTGCAGTTCGACCTGTTCATCGTCTGGCGCACCGTCGTGCAGGCGGTGCGGGGCGACGAGAACGCGTACTGAGCCCGTGGGGCTCAGGCCCCGCCCAGGAGCGCCTTGATGTCCGCGGCGACGTCCTCGCCGGTCTGCTGCAGACGCACGTACAGCCGCAGCCGGCCCTTGCCGTCGAGCACGTACGACGCGGCGGTGTGGTCGATGCTGTAGGTGCCCTCGGTCTTGCCGGGCACCTTCTGGAAGAACACCTTGAAGTCGCGCGTGGTCTTCGCGGTCGCGTCCTTGTCGCCGTACAGGCCGAGGAAGCGCGGATCGAAGGCGGTGACGTAGGGCGCGAGCACGGCGGGCGTGTCGCGCTCGGGGTCGACCGTGACGAAGAGCACCTGCACGCGGTCGGCGTCGGGGCCGAGGCGCTTCATCACGTCCGCCATGGTGGCGAGCGTGGTGGGGCACACGTCGGGGCACTGGGTGAACCCGAAGAACACCACCACGACCTTGCCGGAAAAGTCGGCGAGGGTGCGCGGCTTGCCCGTATGGTCGGTCAGAGCGAGCGACTTGCCGTAGTCCGCCCCGGTGATGTCGGTGGCCGTGAAGTTGGCCTTCTTCCCGCCCCCGGACCCGCCGCCGTCGCAGGCCGCCAGCAGCGCCGCCGCGGCGCCCGCGATCAGCACGCCCCTGCGCGCGCTCACAGCCAGTGATCCAGCAGCAGCGCGGCGAAGAGCGCGCCGAGGTACACGATCGAGTACCGGAAGGTCCGGCGCGCGAGCGCATCGGAGTACTCGCGCCAGAGCTGCCATGCGTAGCCGAGGAAGATGCCGCCCAGCACCAGTGCGGACACCAGGTACAGCCAGCCGCTCATGCGGATCATGAAGGGCAGCAGCGACGTGGCCAGCAGCAGCACCGTGTAGAGCAGGATGTGCAGCCGCGTGAGGTCGGGGCCGTGGGTGACCGGCAGCATCGGCAGGCCGGCGCGCCGGTAGTCCTCGATGCGGTAGAGCGCCAGTGCCCAGAAGTGCGGCGGCGTCCAGACGAAGACGATCAGCACCAGCACCAGAGCCTGGGGCGAGACGTCGTTGGAGACGGCGGCCCAGCCGAGCAGCGGCGGCATGGCGCCCGATGCGCCGCCGATCACGATGTTCTGCGGCGTGGCGGGCTTGAGCACCACGGTGTAGATGACCGCGTAGCCGACGAAGGTGCCGAGCGTGAGCCACATGGTCAGCGGGTTCACGAACTCGAGCAGCAGCCATGCCCCGATGCCGCCCAGCAGGCCGGCGAAGGCGAGCGCGGCCGGCGCGGAGACCTCGCCGCGCGCGGCCGGTCGCGCCCGGGTGCGCGCCATGCGGGCGTCGATGCCACGCTCGACCATGCAGTTGAAGGTGAAGCCGGCCGCGGCCAGCAGCGAGATGCCGATCGTGCCGAACACGAGGATCGGCCAGGCCACCATGCCGTCGGCGGCCAGGAACATGCCGATGATCGCGCAGAACGCTGCCAGCATCACGATGCGCGGCTTGGTCAGCTCGTAGTACTGACGCAGCGTGTGGGCGAGGGGCGGCGGGGTGTGGTCGATGAGGTCCATCGCGGGGGGATCAGGCGCCGGCTCGGGCGGGCGGGCCGGACAGGGGCGAGGCACGCGTCGCGTCGACCGGGGCGGGCGGCAGGCTGGCCGCCGCGCGAGCGCGGAAGTTTACCACCAGCAGCACGCCGAGCAGCGCGGCCGCGCCGCCCGTGTGCAGGACCGCCGCGATCAGCGGCCAGTCGAGGAAGATGTTGGTGAGGCCGGTGACGAGCTGCAGCGTCAGCACCGCGAGCAGCAGCTCGCCGACGCGCTCGAGCCCGCCGATGCGCCGGATCCGCCAGGCGAGCAGCCCCACCACCGCGAACACCACGTAGGCGCCCAGCCGGTGCGTGTAGTGGATGGCGGTGAGCGCCTGGAACGGCAGCGCGCTGCCGTCGCCGCTGACGCCCAGCCTGCGCCAGAGCTCGAAGCCGGCGGCGAAGTCCATGTCGGGCCACAGCGCGCCCTGGCAGGCGGGGAAGTCGCGGCAGGCGAGCGTGGCGTAGTTGGTGCTGACCCAGCCCCCGAGGGTGATCTGCACGAACAGCAGCGCGAGCGCGATCGCGGCCCAGCGCGCGTAGCCGGCGGCATCGCGGGCCACCGGCGGATGGCCGGCGACGCGCACCGCCTGAGCCAGCAGCAGCCCGAACAGGATCATGCCGCCGAGCAGGTGCCCGGTGACCACCAGGGGCTTGAGCTTGAGGGTCACGGTCCAGGCGCCGAAGATCCCCTGCAGGATGATCCAGGCGAGCGTGAACCAGGCGAGCGCGACGCCGGGCGGCGCGGACGGTGTCGCCTCGAGCAGCCCTCGACCGGCGCCCGGTACCGGCATCGGAGGCGACGGCCCGCCCGCGGGCAGCTCGGCGGGCGCCATGCGTGCGCCGGCGCCGGGCATCCGGGCGCCCGTGCCGGGGACCCGGGCGCCCGTGCCGGGCGGGGGGCGGCGCCCGTGCGAGGCGTCGATGCGGGCCTCGGCCTGCCGAAGGCGACGCAGACGGGTGGCCATCACGGCGAGCGCGATGACGATCAGCCCGAGCCCGGCCGCGATGTAGCGGTGGAGCATCTCGACCCAGGCCTTGAACTCGGTGACCGGCCCGTGGGGCCGCTCGGCGGCCTCGGCGCGGATGGTGTCGAGCGCGCCCAGCGGCGTGACCTTGCCGTAGCAGCCGGGCCAGTCGGGGCAGCCGAGGCCGGCGTCCGTCACCCGCACGAAGGCGCCGAACATGATCAGGTCGAAGGTGAGGAAGAGCGCGAAGAACAGCAGCTTGCGGAAGGCGGGCATGGCGGGCCCCTCAGCCGACGCGCGAGGCCTTGAGCAGCCTCGAGATGTCCTTGCGGATCTTCGACGGCTCGCCGTCGGCGGGGAAGCGCATCATCAGGAAACCCAGCGGATCGACGACCCACAGGTAGTCCTCGACGCGCTTGCCCGGCTCGAGCGGCATCAGCGCGGCCAGCTCGGCCGGATCGGCGCGCAGCACGACGGTGCCTTCGTAGTCGCGCATCAGCTCGGCGGCAGGCTTGACCGCATCGCTGACGAGCCACACGCGGTCGATGCGCTCGCGCTCCTTGCCGGTCATCGTGCGCTGCTGGCGCAGCGCGTAGAGCTTGTCGGCGCAGGCCTTCTCGCAGGCGCCGGCGTCGACCTGCAGCACGACCCACTGGCCGAGATGCGTGGCGAAGCGGTACGGCTTGCCCTCGGTGTCGGCCAGGCGAAGCTCGGGCACCGGCCGCTGCGGCAGGATCAGGGTGCCGTAGTTGGTGCGGCCGCTGGGCGGCAGCACGTAGTAGAACAGGTAGGACAGGATGACCGGCGATGCGCAGACCAGCAGCACGGCCAGCAGCTTGAGGCGCTGGTGACGAAAGCGCGCGGCATCCGCCCGGGGGGTCTCCGGGGAGATGGCAGGGGCGGCGGCGGCCTGGGGGACGGCCTTGGAATCGGGAGGGGCGGTGTTCACGGGTACTGCGTCGTGGGGCCGCGGTCGGGCGACGGGCAGCCGGATTCTACCGCCGGGCCCATCCCCCCATTGCCGACGGGGCGGGGATGCCGTCGGGGTCCGTGACAGGCTCCGTGACGGGGTTCACGAATGGGCTCCGGCGACGCTCCGGCGCCACGCGGCGGACCCGGCTGTCCGGTCGAGTCATACGCCTGCGCGGCCGAAGGCGCCGTCGAGACATCCGTCAATGTTGCGGCGCGGTCGTTCCGCTACGATGTCCGCTCGATCACTCAAGCGACCTCCTCAGATGAAACGTGCGCTGATTACGGGCATCACCGGACAGGATGGTGCCTACCTCGCCGAGCTGCTGCTGCAGAAGGGCTACGAGGTCCACGGCATCAAGCGGCGGTCGTCGCTGTTCAACACCGATCGGATCGACCACCTGTACCAGGACCCGCACGCCGACAAGCGCCGGCTGATCCTGCACTACGGTGACCTGACCGATTCGACGAACCTGATCCGCATCGTCCAGCAGGTCCAGCCGGACGAGATCTACAACCTCGCGGCGATGAGCCACGTGGCGGTGTCGTTCGAGACGCCCGAGTACACGGCCAATGCCGACGCGATCGGCACGCTGCGCCTGCTCGAGGCGATCCGCATCCTCGGGCTCGAGAAGAAGACACGCTTCTACCAGGCGTCGACCTCGGAGCTGTACGGCAAGGTGCAGGAGATTCCGCAGAAGGAGACGACCCCCTTCTATCCGCGCAGCCCCTACGCGGTCGCCAAGCTCTACGGCTACTGGATCACCGTGAACTACCGCGAGGCGTACGGCATGTACGCCTGCAACGGCATCCTGTTCAACCACGAGTCGCCGCTGCGCGGCGAGACCTTCGTGACGCGCAAGATCACGCGCGCGCTGGCCCGCATCAAGCTCGGCCTGCAGGACGCGCTGTACCTCGGCAACATGGACGCCAAGCGCGACTGGGGCCACGCCAAGGACTACGTCGAGATGCAGTGGCTGATGCTGCAGCAGCAGGAGGCGGAGGACTTCGTGATCGCCACCGGCGTGCAGTTCTCGGTGCGCGAGTTCGTGACCCTGGCCGCGCAGGAGCTCGACATCGAAGTGCGCTGGCAGGGCGAG
>JAIYAG010000098.1 GCA_027489195.1 Burkholderiales bacterium
CCGCCGGCGTGGATCTGGGCCTTCACGACCCAGACCGGCCCACCGAGTGCCTCGGCGGCCTTGAGCGCGTCATCGACGCTGAAGCACGGGATGCCGCGCGGGACGCGGACGCCGTAGCGCTTGAGCAGTTCCTTGCCCTGGTATTCATGGATTTTCATCGCGGTCTTTCCCGTTCAATCGGCTTGGACGAACCACTGGGGATAATGCCGCCGGACCACATCGCCGCTGCGATCGTACGCATGGCAGTGGCCGATGAAGAACGGCGGCTCGGAGGAATCGATCACATCGGCCTTGCGCGCGAGGTGCGCGAAGGCCTGCAGCGCCGCGGTCGGGAGGACCGCGGTGAGTTCGGTGAGGTGCGTGCAGCCCTGGGTACGCCCCAGACGCTCGTGGACCGCCCGCCGGAAACCGCGGAGCAGGTTCAGTCCGACGAGCCGCTGGTACCGGTCGGCGATCGCGTCGCAGGTGCCGGGCACCGGCACGCGCATCGACGCCGATTCGGCGGCCACGACCGTGAAGGAGTCATCGAGCGTCACGCGAAGCATCATGTCGTGCACCGGGTCGCCCGCGGGAAGCATCCCGCCGAGCAGTTCGACCGGATGGGACTTGGTGTCCGTGAGACGTGCTTCGAGCTCGAACAGGCCATCCTCCCGCTGGAACGCCTCGACCTGGACGGCGCGGCGGTGGAGCGGCTGACGCGCGACTGAGGGCGGCGACAAGGCCATGTGGCAGGAAGGCAGATCCGGGCTGAACAAAGCCTCGGATTTTACCACACTGACATCGTGGTCAGGACGCCCCGTTCAGGTCCGGTGCGACCGGCGAGGTCAGGGGCGACCCCTCAGAGGGATTCATCCGGATCGCCTGTGGGCGCATCGTCCGGCGGCGCGGCGCCGTGGCGCAGCACCCAATGGATCGAATCGCCGGTGAACCCTCGCTGGGCGAGGAAGCGGTGCTGCCGGGCGCGTTCGGCGGGATCCGCCGCGGACTCGCCGAAGCGTTTGCGCCAAGCCACGAGCGCCCGCTCCCGCTCGGTGTCGCGCAGACCCTGCAGCACCGGCCCGGCGACCGCCGGGTCGAGGCGGTGGGCGCCGAGCTCCTGCTCGATCCGCCGCAGGCCGAAGCGTGGCGCCCGCCGATGCGCCAGGCTCTGGGCAAACCGTTCCGAGGACAGGAAGCCGTCGCGCTCCAGGGCGTCGAGCAGCGGCTCGATCTGGTCCGGCGACTCGGCGTGGGGCGTCAGCTTGCGCCCGAGTTCGAGCCGGCTGTGCTCGCGCTGCGAGAGCAACTTGAGCGCACGTCCCTTGAGCGACAGGCCGGGGCGCGCGGGCTTGCGGGGCGAGGCCGGCGACGAGACGGACGGCGAATCGGCCTGGCCGAACTCGCTGTCCTCCCCCGCCTCACCCGCTTGCTCGACACCGCGCGCGATGGGTGGGCGGCGCCCCGCCGACCGGCCGGCACCGAACCCCCAGCCCATGCTCGGCCTCGGCCTCGACTAAGGCATCAGCCCTCAGGCCGCCGCCGCGCCCTTGCCGCCTTCGATCAGCTTGAGCCCGCGCGGCTTGACGCCGAAGTGCTCGCGGACCTTGTTCTCGATCTCGAGCGCGACTTCCGGATGCTCGCGCAGGTATTCGCGGACATTGTCCTTGCCTTGACCGATGCGCTCGCCGTTGTAGCTGTACCAGGCGCCGCTCTTCTCGACGACGCTGGCCGTGGCCCCGAGGTCGATGATCTCGCCTTCGCGCGAGATGCCCTCGCCGTAGAAGATGTCGAACTCGGCCGCGCGGAACGGGGGCGCCACCTTGTTCTTGACGACCTTGACCTTGGTCTCGTTGCCGACGACTTCCTCGCCCTTCTTGATCGAGCCGGTCCGACGGATGTCCAGGCGGACCGATGCGTAGAACTTGAGCGCGTTGCCGCCGGTGGTGGTCTCGGGGTTGCCGAACATCACGCCGATCTTCATCCGGATCTGGTTGATGAAGATGACCAGGCAGTTGGTCCGCTTGATGGTGGCGGTCAGCTTGCGCAGCGCCTGCGACATCAGGCGCGCCTGCAGTCCGGGCAGCGAATCGCCCATCTCGCCCTCGATCTCGGCCTTCGGCGTGAGCGCCGCGACCGAGTCGATGACGATCATGTCGACCGAGCCCGAGCGCACCAGCGCATCGGCGATCTCGAGGGCCTGCTCGCCGGTGTCCGGCTGCGAGATCAGCAGCTCCGGCACGTTCACGCCGAGCTTCGCGGCATATTGAACGTCGAGCGCGTGCTCGGCATCGATGAACGCGCAGGTGCCGCCGACCTTCTGCATCTCGGCGATGACCTGCAGCGTCAGGGTGGTCTTGCCCGACGACTCCGGGCCGTAGATCTCGACCACCCGACCGCGCGGCAGGCCGCCGACGCCGAGCGCGATGTCCAGCCCGAGCGAGCCGGTGGACACGACCTGGATGTCCTCGGCCACCTCGGCGTCGGACAGCCTCATCACCGAGCCCTTGCCGAACTGCTTCTCGATCTGGGCCAGCGCAGCGGCCAGCGCCTTGGCCTTCTCGGCCTTCGACTTGTCGTCCATTGACGGATCCTGTGGCGGGTGTCGGCGGGCCGGAACAGCACGAGGCCGACGGGTTGTTGATGCGAAAGAGTATCGCACGGAACTACTGTACAAACAATCAGCCTTTCGATCTAGCTCGAAGGGCTGCGACCGGCACCGGCCGTGTCCGGCTCAGCCCGCGGGCGGCCGGTCGGCGAGTTCGGCGTCGAGCCGCCCGAGCGCCTCCGACAGCGCATGCAGCGCGGCGCGGCGCCGGACCTCGGCCCGGTCCCCCGGCAGCCGCAGCGTCGCGGCGAACACGAGCGGCACACCGTCGGCCAGGCCCGGCGCATGCAGCGCCCAGCCGAAGCAGACCGTACCGACAGGCTTGCCCGGCACGGCCCCGCTGGGGCCGGCGATGCCGGTGACCGCGAGCGCGAGCGCCGCCCGCGAGCGCGCGAGCGCGCCGAGCGCCATCTCGCGGGCGACCGGCTCGCTGACCGCGCCATGCGCGCGCAGCGTCGCGTCCGCCACGCCCAGCGAGTCGATCTTGGCCTCGTTCGAATAGGTCACGAACCCGCGCTCGAACCACGCCGAGGAGCCCGCGGTCTCGGTCAGCGCGCGCGCGACGAGCCCGCCGGTGCAGGATTCTGCGGTGACCGCCATCAGACCCACCGCCTGCAGCCGCAGGCCCAGTGCGAGACCGGCCGCGATGACCGCGTCCTCGTCGGGCCCCTGCCCCGGCGCATCGCGATGCGCGCTCACCGGAACACCGCCGTCCAGACCGCGAAGGTCAGGACCGTGTAGAACGCCGCGAGCGCATCGTCGAGCATGACGCCGAAGCCTCCCTTCACCTTGCGGTCGACCTGGCGGATCGGCGGCGGCTTGACCACGTCGAAGATCCGGAACACGAAGAAGGCGGCGAGCTGCGAGGTGAAGCCGGGCGGCACGACCAGCAGCACGGCCCAGAACGCGACCACCTCGTCCCACACCATGCCGCCGTGATCCGAGACGCCGAGGTCTCGCCCCGTGCGCTCGCACGCCCAGCAGCCGATCGCGAACGAGGCCGCGATCACCGCCCACCACGCGGCGTCCCAGAGGAACGGGTCGAGCGCGGCGAACGCCGCCCACGCCCACAGCGTGCCGACCGTACCGGGCGCCACCGGCGACAGGCCGCTGCCGAACCCGAGCGCGATCCAGCGCGACAGCCGCGGCTTCATGAACGCGAAGCTCGGCCGGCTCCAGACGCGCTCGGGCACGGGCTCGGCGCGCAGGCGCTCCGGGGCACCCGGCGGTTCAGCGGAAGTGGTCGAAGGATCGGGCATGGAAGGCGATGGGGCGGCCGTGCGGGTCGTGCAGGCGCAGGCCCGCGGCGGCCTCGATCCGGCCGATCCGCGAGAGTGTAAGCCCGATGCGTGCCCCCGCGTCGAGGACCTGGCCGCGTGCCGAGGCAGGTGCCGTGAACAGCAGTTCGTAGTCGTCGCCGCCGGCCAGCGCGAGCTCGAGCCGCCGCGGCTCGGGCAGCCCGTCGAGCGCCGGGTCGACCGGAAGCGCAGCGGCCTCGAGGCAGGCACCCAGCGTCACGCCTGCCTCGGCCGACGAGCGCTCGAGGACATGGCCGATGTCGCCGACCAGCCCGTCGGACAGGTCGATCGCGGCATGCGCGAGCCCGCGCAGCGCCAGGCCGAGCGCGACCCGGGGCTCGGGCCGCTCCAGCCGCCCGCGCGCCCGGATCAGCGGCGCGTCGCCGGTGTCCGGCCACGCCCCGGCCTGCAGCCGACAGGCGAGCGCCCAGGCGGCCGCACCGAGCGTGCCCGACACCCAGAGGTCGTCGCCGTCGCGGGCGCGGTCGCGACGCAGTGCCTGCGCGGGCGGCACGCTGCCGAACACGGTGATGCACAGGTTCAGCGGGCCGCGCGTGGTGTCGCCCCCGACCAGCTCGCAGCCGTGTGCATCGGCCAGCGCGAAGAGGCCGCGCGCGAAGGCGCCGAGCCAGGCCTCGTCGGCCTGCGGCAGCGCGAGGGCGAGCGTGAACCCGATCGGGCGTGCGCCCATCGCGGCCAGGTCGGAGAGGTTGACCGCGAGCGCCTTGTGCCCGAGCGCCTCGGGGTCGACATCGTCGAAGAAGTGGCGTCCCGCGACGAGCATGTCGGTGGAGACCGCGAGCACGCCCTCGTCGCCGGGCGCGATCAGTGCGCAGTCGTCGCCGATGCCGAGCGGCGCACGGGCCGGCACCGCGGGACGCCGGAAGAAGCGGCGGATCAGCTCGAACTCGCCGGGCCCGGCCATCGGCGGGACGGCCTCAGGCGGTGCGCGGGCCGCCGCGCGCGCGCGCCGGACTCACCGCGGCCTGACCTCGGTCGGGCGGACCCCGGTGGCGACCTTGTCGAGCACGCCGTTGATGTACTTGTAGCCGTCGGTGCCGCCGAAGGTCTTGGCCAGCTCGACCGCCTCGTTGATGATCACCCGATAGGGGATCTCGAGGTGCCGGACCAGCTCGAAGGCCCCGATGAGCAGCGTCGCGTGCTCGACCGGAGAGAGCTCGGCGATGCGGCGGTCGAGATACGGCTCGATCTGGCCGTGCAGCACGTCGATCTCGCGGATCGAGCCGTGCAGCAGCTCCTTGAAGTGCTCGAGGTCGGCCTTGTCGAAGCTCGGCGAGGTCGCGGACAGGTGCGCCTCGATGGCGCCCGCGTCCTCCCGCGACAGCAGCCACTGGTACAGCCCCTGCATCGCGAGCTCGCGGGAGCGACGCCGCGCGCTCTTGGGCGGCGTGCGCACGTCGGGCGCATCGGGCAGGCGCGGTGGCCGGGAGGTTCGTTCGGTGCCGCTCATCGTCGCCGGGTCACTCTTCTTCGTCGTCGTCGTCGTCGCCCGAGAGCGTCGCGAGCGACGCGGCGAGGTTGGCCATCTCGACCGCGACGCGTGCCGCGTCGGTGCCCTTCTCCTTGGTGCGCGCGTGGGCCTGCTCGTCGCTGTCGACCGTCAGGATCGCGTTGGCGATCGGGGTGCCGTAATCGAGCGAGACCTGCATCACGCCTTCGGCGCTGCGGTCGGAGACCACCTCGAAGTGATAGGTCTCGCCCCGCACCACCGCGCCCAGGGCGATCAGCGCGTCGAACTCCTCGCTCTGCGCGAGCTGCCGCAGCACGACCGGGATCTCGAGCGCGCCGGGCACCGAGCAGGCGAACACGTCGTCCTCGGCCACGCCGAGGCGACCGAGCTCCTGCACGCAGGCCTCGCGCAGGGCGTCGACGATCGGGCCGTTGAAGCGCGCCTGGACGATACCCACGCGCAGCCCCTCTCCATTCAGATCCGCGTTGAAAACCTCGATGTCCACGTCGTTCCTCAGGGCTGGGATTCGAAACCGACGACCTGCAGGTCGTAGCCGGCCATGCTCGGCATGCGCCGGGGGGCGGACAGCAGGCGCATCTTGCCGACGCCGAGCTCGCGCAGGATCTGCGCGCCGACGCCGTAGGTGCGCAGGTCCATCTTGGCGGCGCGCCGCGGTCGCGGGGCGCTGCCCGGCGGCGCATTCAGCGCCTCGAAGTGCGACACCAGGCGCTGGCCGTCCTGCGCGCAGTTCAGCATCACGAGCACGCCCGCGCCGCGCGCGGCGATCGCCTCGAGCGCGCGGTGGACGGACCATGAATGGCCGCCGCGCTCGACCTCGAGCAGATCGAGCACCGACAGCGGCTCGTGAACGCGCACCAGCACCTCGTCCTCGGGGCCGAAGCTGCCGCGCACCATTGCGATGTGCGGCGAGCGGCTCGGCGTGTCGCGGAACATGACCATGCGGAACGGGCCGAACGGCGTCGCGACCTCGCGCTCGCCCAGGCGCTGCACCA
>JAIYAG010000336.1 GCA_027489195.1 Burkholderiales bacterium
CCCTTCATCAGCCCCAAGCTGAACCCGACCTCGACCTCGTAGTCCTGGATGTGCAGCCACGCCCGCGCACCGCAGATCCGCGCAATCGTCAATGCCGCGGGGGCCGCGAACAGCGGCGGCTCGACAACCCAGACGACCTCGGGCCGCCAACGGATATGACCGAACATCACCGGCAGGCTGGTGACCGCGAAACTGAACAGATGGATCAGCCGCTTCAGACCCGTCGGACGCGTGGGCACGTACATCGGGGCGCGAATGACCTTGGCGCCCTTGAAGTCTTCGGTCGAATAGCGCCAGGCCGAGAAGCCCTCGTGCCGCTTCCACTCGGGGTAGAAGGGCGGTCCGGTGACCACACGCACCTCATGCCCCAGGCCCACCAGCGACTCGACCATCTCGCCGACGTACTTGCCGATGCCCGTGAGTTCAGGAGCGCAGTTCAGCGAGTAGACGAGAATTCTCAAACTTCACTTCCTTGTTCGTTGGGCGCGGGCAAACACGATCCCGAGCCACGGCGGCCGAGGGCAGCGGTGGAAGTCGTGCGACGGGTTTGACGGGAGAGAGAGGCGCGGGGTGAGGCGTTTGAGGGGCAGTGCTTATGGTCTGAGCCGAGTGGTAACCGATGGTAAATCTGCACTTCGGCGGCCGCCTCACCTAGTGGGGCGAATCTTCTTGGGCGGTCGATGGGTCTGCCATGTCATGAGCGGCGTGGTGCGCAGTACCCGCATCAGCGTGCGGCCTCATGCGGCCGAGAGGTCGGCGTTGCTACACTTGCGCCCGTGATCGACCTCCACTGCCACTACCTCCCGTTCGTCGACGACGGTGCCGACTCGCTCCCGGCGGCCATCGCGCTCGCGACCGCCTCGGCCTACGACGGCGTCCGCCATGCGGTGCTCACGCCGCACGTGTTTCCGGGGCAGTGGGACAACACCAAGAGCAGCCTCGCGGCGGGTTTTGTGGCGTTCCGTGCGGCGCTCAAGACCTCCAACCTGCCGCTCGAGGTGTCGCTGGGCGGCGAGGTGCGGCTGCTGCCGGAGTCGCTGGAGTTGGCCGAGCGCGACGAGCTGCCTACGCTCGGCATCTGGGAGGGGCAGCGGGTGGTGCTGCTGGAGTTGCCGGATGCACACATCCCGGCGGGCGCATACAACGCGGTGGCCTTCCTGATGGCGCGTGGCTATCGGCCGATGATCGCGCACCCGGAGCGCAACAAGGACGTGATGCGCGACCCGCGCCGGATCATGCCGCTGGTCCAGCAGGGTTGCCTGCTGCAGCTCACGGCGGCCTCGGTCACGGGGCAGTTCGGGGCGCCGGCGCTCAAGACTTCGCTGGCGCTGCTGGATGCGGGGGTGGTCACTGCGGTGGCCTCGGATGCGCACAACCTCACGCACCGCCCGCCGCGCATGTCGATGGCGCGCGAGGTGCTGGCGGTGCGCTACGGGGTCGACGCGGCGATGACGCTGACCGAGTTCAACCCGGGGCGCATCATCGGGATGCTGCCGGACGAGCCGCGGCCTGTGGATCCGCAGGCGGCGACCGCGACCGCGACAGCCACCGCGCCCGGCGCCTGAGTCGGGCCCCGCGCCGCCTGCGCCCGGGAGGGCGTCGAGGCGGGGCGGTTCACGGTGTCGGCGTCTGGCTCAACGCGCCGCGAAGCAATACAGCAGCCCCGCGCCACCCGTCGACGCCAGCGCCGCATCGCTGCACCCCGCGCTCGGATGCGAGGTGTTCCACGACAGCATCGGCGGGCTGGTGTTGAGCCCGATGCGGTCGTGGTGGCCGACCATCGCGTTGCCGGTGGTGCTGCTGGTCCAGTTGCGGCAGGTCCGGTCGTCGCCGGCGGGGAAGGCGGTGCCGTCGGACTGCGAGCCGGTCAGGATGTCGTGGCGGTTGGGGGTGTCGCCGCGCCCGTTGACGAGCTGGCCGCGCTCGTCGGTGGCGCTCTGCTTGGTGAGGCGGTTGGTGCCGTGCAGTTCGGCGACGCTCGCGGCGATGGTCTCGCCCTTGGCGTTCATCCAGGGGCCGGTGCCGATGCGGTCGCGCGCGTTGACGGCGGCCATGCCGCCCTCGGGCTGGGTGCTGAGGTAGGCGCGCCAGGTGCGCCCACCGGCGCCGGCGGCGCTGGCGAGCTTCTGGCAGTGGGCGTCGGCGCCGGCCAGCCCGCCGAAGTTGGCGCCCTGGCCGGAGCCGGTGCTGGTCACGAAGAAGCTCATGCCCGA
The DNA here is from genome assembly GCA_027489195.1 of Burkholderiales bacterium. Classification (GTDB taxonomy): domain Bacteria; phylum Pseudomonadota; class Gammaproteobacteria; order Burkholderiales; family Burkholderiaceae_E; genus UBA4615. Next base: position 2,214 of record JAIYAG010000336.1, read on the forward strand.
GGTGGGCGCCATCATGGAGCCGAACCAGGCGCAGCCGGCCAGCGCGAGGGGGGCTGCGACGAGGACGAGTCGGGTGGGGGTGGCGAACGGGCGTTTCATGCGGGCGTCTCCTCGGTGGGCGGCGGCCGTGCCTGCGAGAGGCACGGCTCGTCGTCCGAGGCTACGCCCTCGGGGGCGATCGGTCACGGTCCGGACACAGTCGTCCGGACCGGTCCTATCTCACTTCGCTCCCTTATTTCGGCGCGGACATCCCCAGGCGCTCGATGGTCCCGCGCTCGGCGTTGAAGGTCTCGAGCGCGAACTTGGTGTACTGCGCGGTGTCCATGTGGATGATGGGCTGGTCGTACTTCTCCAGCGTCTGCAGCACGGCGGGGTCGTCGATGACCTTGCGGAACGCGTCGTGCAGGGTCTTGACGACGGCGGGGTCCATGCCCTTGGGGCCGCACACGCCGAAGGGCGAGTCGGACACGGTCTCGTAGCCCAGGTCGTTCAGCGTCGGGATGGTGGGCCAGCGCTTGGTGCGCCTGCTGCCGTAGGTGGCGAGCAGGCGCAGCCGCCCGCCCTCGACCTGCGGGCCCCAGCCGGTGGAGTCGCTGTGGCCCATGGTGTGGCCGCCGATGAGCGCCTGCAGGCCGTCGGCCACGCCCTTGAAGGGCACGTGCTGCAGCTTGATGCCGGCCTTGGCGGCGAACTCCTCGATGGCCAGGTGGGGGCTGGTGCCGATGCCGGGCGAGCCGTAGGTGAACTCGCCGGGCTTGGCCTTGGCGAAGGCCACCAGGTCCTTGATGTCCTTGATGGGCGAGTCGGCACGCACCACCAGCCCGAAGGTGTACCCGGTCATGCAGATGATCCAGGTGAAG
>JAIYAG010000370.1 GCA_027489195.1 Burkholderiales bacterium
CCGCGATCCGGGCGGATCGGACGCTCCGGGCGGATCGGGCGCTCCGGGCGCTCCGGGCGCTCCGGGCGGATCAGCGCGGCGTGGGGGTGGGCGCAGGCGCGGGCGCCTGGGCGACCTGCGGCTCGCCGACGAAGATCTCGACGCGCCGGTTGCGCGCCCGCCCCGTCTCGGTCGCGTTGTCGGCCACCGGCTCGCGCGAACCTCGCCCGTCGACCGCGATGCGCTGCGGCGCGACGCCTCGGTCGCCGAGATAGCTGCGCACGCTCGTGGCACGGCTCACCGACAGCGGATCGTTGATCGCGTCGCTGCCGGTGCGGTCGGTGTGACCGATCACCCGGACCGCGGTGCCCGGATGCTCGGCCAGCGTCTGCGCGAAGCGGTCGAGGACCGGCCGGAAGTTCGGCTCGATGTCGGCGCGGCCGATCTGGAACGACACGTCGCTCGGCACCTCGATCTTGAGGAGGTTGTCAGGCGTCTGCGTGACCGCCACCCCGGTGCCCTGGGTGGCCTGCTGCATCGCCCGCTTCTGCTCCTCCATCTTCTTCGACCAGAGGTAGCCGCCACCGCCGCCGGCGGCCGCGCCGACCGCGGCGCCCGTCCAGGCGCCCCGCGGGCCGTGGACCATGCTTCCGATGACCGCGCCGCCCAGGGCGCCCATGGCGGCCCCGGCCGCGGTGGTCTGCTGCGTCTCGTCCATCGACGCACAGCCGGCGCCGAGCGCCGCGAGCAGCAGTGCCGCGACGAGACGCGGCCGGACCTGGATACGGAGTGAAGACGTCACGAGGCGCTCCTGCGATCGGGCGGCACGGGGCGACCGGAGGCGACGCCTCGGGCGACGACCGGACTCATCCGACGGTTGGGGGGAGAACCGGGATCGGGGCGGAGAGGACCGCTACTGGAGGCGCGAGCCGGAATCGAACCGACGTACACGGCTTTGCAGGCCGCTGCATAACCACTCTGCCATCGCGCCGTACCCGGAGGCGCCGCAGGCGGCCCGCCGAGCTGAACCCTGAAATGAAAAGGGAAGCTGCTTGGAGCTTCCCTCGCGAAACGTGGAGCGGGAGACGAGTCTCGAACTCGCGACCTCAACCTTGGCAAGGTTGCGCTCTACCAACTGAGCTACTCCCGCAATCTGTCGTTCCCGACAGAAGGAAGAGCATAGCAGGTTTTCGCGTTCTGTCAAAACGGCCGCGCTGTGCGGGAGGCCGGAACGCGCCACCCCGGTGCGCTCCGGCGGCCGGCGCTCAGGACGAATCGCGAAGGTGCGGCCAAGCCTGGCGCAGGTAGTAGAACATCGACCACAGGGTCAGCAGCGCGGCGACGTAGATCAGCCAGGTGCCGATCTCGTGGATCGGCACGACGCCGAACAGCGGCTGGTCGTACAGCAGCATCGGGATGGCCACCAGCTGCGCGACCGTCTTGAGCTTGCCGATCGAGTGCACGGCGACGCTGGTGCGCGCGCCCATGCCGGCCATCCACTCGCGCAGCGCCGAGATCGCGATCTCGCGCCCGATGATCACGACCGAGACGAGCGCGTCGACCCGGTTCAGGTCGAGCAGCAGGACCAGCGCGGCGCAGACGAGGAGCTTGTCGGCGACCGGATCGAGGAAGGCACCGAAGGCCGAGGTCTGCCCGAGCCGACGCGCGAGCCAGCCGTCGAACCAGTCGGTGACGGCCGCGGCGACGAAGATCGACGTGCCGACCAGGTTGCGGGTGTTCATCGACGCGTCGTCGCCCGGCAGCAGGTAGACCGCGACCAGCAGGGGGATCGCGAGCATCCGCAGCCAGGTCAGCGCGTTCGGCAGGTTCCAACGCATCAGTGCAGGCGCTTGTAGATGTCTTCCGCCAACGCCCGCGAGATCCCCTCGACCGAGGCGAGATCGTCGACGCTGGCCGCCATCATGCCACGCATGCCGCCGAACCTCGCGAGCAGGCGCTGGCGCTTGCGGGGACCGACGCCGTCGATCTCCTCGAGGCGCGAGGTGTTGCGCGTCTTCGCCCGGCGGGCGCGCATGCCGGTGATCGCGAACCGGTGCGCCTCGTCGCGGATCTGCGCGATGATCATCAGCGCCGGCGATTCCCGCCCGAGCGCCAGCGGCTCGCGGCCATCCGCGAAGACCAGGGTCTCGAGTCCGACCTTGCGGTCCTCGCCCTTGGCGACGCCGACCAGGATCGACGGATCGAGGCCCAGCGACTCGAACACCTGCCGGGCGACTTCGACCTGCCCCTTGCCGCCATCGATCAGCACGATCTGCGGAATGCGCGACTCGATCGGGACCGGCGCGGCCTCGGCTTCGGCGGCGGCCTCGGCACCGGCTTCGGCGCCGACCTCGGCACCGGCTTCGGCGGCGGCCTGGGCGGCGACCTGAGCGGTACCGTCGGCGTCGGCGCCGAGGCGAGCCTCGATCGGCGGTGCGTCGACCGTGGGGACGGCCACCGCTTCGGGATCTTCGCCGGCGAGTTCCGCGGCGAGCCGGCCGTAGCGGCGCGTCAGCACCTGCCGCATCGCCGCGTAGTCGTCGCCCGCGATCACGCCCTCGATGTTGAAGCGCCGGTATTCGCCGCGCTGCATCGCGTGGTGCTGGTAGACGACGCACGAGGCCTGCGTGGCCTCGCCCATGGTGTGACTGATGTCGAAGCACTCCACGCGCAGCCCGTCGAGGTCGCCGTCGTCGAGGGCGAGGACGTCGGCCAGCGCACGCGTGCGGCTCTGCTGCGAGCCCTCCTCGGCCAGCACCCGCGCGAGCGCCATCTTCGCGTTCAGCGTCGCCTGCTCGAGCCAGCGCCGGCGCGCACCGGTCGGCTGCCGCACCCAGGTGATCGGGTGGCCGGCGCTCGCCTGCAGCAGCGGCAGCGCATCCGGCGACGCGGGCTCGATCGCGCAGACGAGCACCGGTGGCACGTCGCCGTCGGCATAGTGCTGCGACAGGAACGCATCGAGCACCTCGCCGGGCACCTGCTCGTCGATCGCGTCGACACGGGTGGGGAAATGCGCCCGGTCGCCGAGATGGCGCCCGCCACGCACCATCGCGAGGTTCACGCAGACACGCCCGCCGCCGGTCTCGACCGAGATGACGTCGGCATCGATGTCGGTGCCCGTCTCCATCGTCTGCTGGTGCAGCACCCGCGACAACGCCGTCATGCGATTGCGCAGCACCGCGGCCTCCTCGAAGCGCAGTTCGCCGGCCGCCGCGTGCATCCGCGCCTCGAAGTCGCGCAGCACCTCCTGCTGCCCGCCGCGCAGGAAGCGCACCGCGGCATCGACATCCGACCGGTAGCCGGCCTCGTCGATCTCGGCCACGCAGGGCGCCGTGCAACGGCCGATCTGGTGCAGCAGGCAGGGGCGCGAGCGGTTGGCGAACACCGAGTCCTCGCAGGTCCGCAGGCGGAACACCTTCTGCAGGACCTGGATGCTCTCCTTGACCGCCCAGGCGCTCGGATAGGGGCCGAAGAACTGGCTGCGCCGATCGGTGCCGCCCCGGTAGTAGGCGATCCGGGGGAAGCGGTGCGCGGTGAACTTGAGATACGGGTAGGACTTGTCGTCGCGGAACAGGATGTTGTAGCGCGGCGCCTGGGTCTTGATGAGGTTGTTCTCGAGCAGCAGCGCCTCGGCCTCGGACCCGGTCACCGTGGTCTCGATGCGCGCGATCCGCGCCACCATGTGGGCGATCCGAGGGCTGGGCTGCGTCTTCTGGAAGTACGACGCCACCCGCTTCTTCAGGTCGCGGGCCTTGCCGACGTACAGCAGCATGTCGTCGGCGGCGAGCATCCGGTAGACGCCCGGGCGGTTCGGCAGCGCGGCGAGATACGCCTTCACGTCGAACTCGGGCACGCCGTCGGGCACGCCGCCGGTCGAGGCGGCGGGGTCGTCGCCGGGGGCGTTCGGATCGGTGTCGGAGGTCTGCACGCCGAAATTCTAGCCCCTGGGGGCCTGGGCGCCCTGCCGCGCTCAGCCGCCGGAAGGTCGCTCGGCGGGCCCGGCGGGCTCGATGCGTTCGACGACGACGAAGGCGAGCGCGCTGTCGACCTCGTCGGAGATCGAGACGTGGGCGACCAGACCGCGCTCGCGCAGCCACGGCTCGAGCGCCTTGCGGGGCACTGCCACGGGCTTGCCCCGCGCGTCGTTGAGCACCTGCAGCGACAGCAGCGTCATCGGTCCGCGCAGGCCCAGCCCGATGGCCTTGGAGAACGCCTCCTTGGCCGCGAAGCGCTTGGCGAGATAGCGCGCGGCACGCTCGGGTCCCGGCGTGCCGCGGCCGTGCCGACGGGTGTACTCGCGCAGCTCGTCGGGACCGAGCACGCGACGCGGGAACCGCTCGCCCCAGCGCTCGATCAGCGTGCGGATGCGCGCGATCAGGACGATGTCGGTGCCGATCCCGTAGATCACCCGCAGGAGCTCCGCGTCAGCCCGGGCGCAGGCCCGGCGCGGCGCCTTCGCGGATCAGGCGCTTCATCTCCCGGACCGCCTCCCGCATGCCGACGAACATGGCGCGCGAGACGATCGCGTGGCCGATGTGCAGTTCGCGGATGCCGGGCAGCGCGGCCACCGGCTCCACGTTGACGTAGTTCAGCGCGTGGCCGGCGTTGAAGCGCATGCCTGCCGCCCGGATGGCGGCCCCCGCCCGCGCGATGCGATCGAGCTCGGCGAGCACCGGGGCGCTCTCGGCATCGCGACCGCGCGAGAAGAACGCCTCGGCATAGGGGCCGGTGTGGATCTCGCAGACCTTCGCGCCGATCGCCGCGGCCGCATCGACCTGGCGCGGCTCGGCATCGATGAACACGCTCACGACGATGCCCGCGTCCGCCAGCCGTGCCACCACCTCGGTCAGGCGGGCCCGCTGGCCGGCGACGTCCAGCCCGCCCTCGGTGGTGATCTCGTGGCGCCCCTCGGGGACCAGCATGGCCATCTCGGGCTTGAGCCCGCAGGCGATGCCGACCATCTCGTCGGTGGCCGCCATCTCGAGGTTGAGCTTGATGTGCGTGAGCTCGCGCAGCCGGCGCACGTCCTCGTCCTGGATGTGGCGGCGGTCCTCGCGCAGGTGCACGGTGATCCCGTCGGCGCCGCCCAGGTGGGCTTCCACCGCGGCCCAGACCGGGTCGGGCTCGTAGGTGCGACGCGCCTGGCGGACGGTCGCGACATGGTCGATGTTGACGCCGAGTTCGATCATCGTCGGAGGTTCAGAGTTTGTGCAGGTCGAGCAGGATCTGGCGGGTCTTGAGCACGTGGCCGTCGAGGTGGCGGGCCAGCAGCGCGCGCGTGAGCCGCTTGGCCTCCGCGAGCGTGCGGGCGGATTCGTAGCGCTCGGCGGCGATGTCGCGAAGCGTGGACCCCGAGAAGCCGCCCTCCTCGGCCGGATCCGCCACGACGAAGCCGCGCCCGGGCAGCAGCGCGTAGCGGCGCCCGGCGTCGATCGGCCGCTCGTCGGCATCGAACGCGAGGTCGAGCGCGTAGCCGATCTCGCGCAGCAGCATCCACTCGAAGCGGCGCAGCGTGCCTTCGATCGACTCGCCCAGGCCGAGCGCGACGAGCGCCTGCGCATAGCCGTCGAAGAGCTGGGGATGGGCATCGTCGCGCGGCAGCAGCCGCACGATCAGCTCGTTGAGGTAGAAGGCGCAGAGCAGCCCGTCACCCTGGGGGGCGGCCATGCCACCGAGCCATTCGGCCGAGGTCAGCGTGCGCAGCTCGTGGCGGCCGCTGAAGCCGACGTGAAGCGGCTGGAACGCGTGCAGCACGCCGCGCAGCTTCGAGCCGTTGCGCTTGGCGCCCTTGGCCACGCAGCCGATTCGCCCGTGGTCGCGGGTCAGCAGCTCGACGATGAGGCTGGTCTCGCGCCAGGGCAGCGTGTGCAGCACGAACGCGGGCTCGTCGTGCACCCGTTCCGCGGCACGCCCGACCGGACGCTGCGCGCGTGCCGAGGCGGTCCGGCGCGGCGCACCACCCGGACCGGCAGCGCGGCTCGGACCGAGCCGGGGGCCGTCGCGCCCGGGCGGGTCGCCCGGCTCGGCCGCGCCGGTCGCTTCGAGCGCGTCGGACACGCCCTGCGGTCCGGCGCCCGCCGTCGCGGTCGCGCCGGACTCACTCGTAGCCATAGGTGCGCAGACGGTTCTCGTCGTCCGCCCAGCCGCCCTTCACCTTGACCCAGACCTCGAGGTAGACCTTGCAGTCGAGCATCTTCTCGAGGTCCTGGCGGGCCTCGCTGGCGATCCGCTTGATCTTCTCGCCGCCGGCACCCAGCACGATCGGCTTCTGCGCGTCGCGCTCGACGACGATCGCGGCGAAGATGCGCCGCAGCCCGGGCAGCTCCTCGAACTTCTCGATCTGCACCGTGCTCTGGTAGGGCAGCTCGTCGCCGAGCAGCCGGAACATCTTCTCGCGGACCGCCTCGGCTGCCATGAAGCGCTCGCTGCGGTCGGTGAACGAGTCGGCGTCGTACTGCGCCTCGCCCTCGGGCAAGTGCTTGGCGCACTCGCCGAGCAGTTCCTCGACCTGCCTGCCGGTCTTGGCGCTGATGGGCACGATCGCGGCCACACCGGGGCGCGCCATCAGCCGCTGGGCCAGCGGCATGAGCTTCGCCTTGTCGCCGACCGCGTCGATCTTGTTCAGCGCGATGACGATCGGGCAGCCCTCGGGCACCAGCGCCAGCGCCTGGTCGTCGGCCGCGGTCCAGGCGTTCGCATCGCAGACCAGCACCACCACGTTCGCCTCCATCGCCGCCTGCGCGGCCGTCCGGTTGAGGACGCGATTGAGGGCACCGCGGTTGCGGGTCTGGTAACCGGGCGTGTCGAGCAGCAGGAACTGGGCGTCCGGGCGCGTGACCACGCCCACGATGCGATGCCGGGTGGTCTGCGCCTTGGCGGAGGTGATGCTGAGCTTGGTGCCGACCAGACGGTTCACGAGCGTCGACTTGCCGACGTTCGGACGGCCGACGATGGCGACATGACCGCAACGGTGCGGTACCGCGTCCTTCGGGGTGTCCATCGGCTCAGGCCGCGTGGGCGCGGCGGCGGGGTTCGGTGACGGGCGTGGGCGCGACCACGGGCACGTCGACCCCGTCGACGGCCGCGTTCACCTCGGCGGACACCGGCTCGGGGACTTCGGCGGTGACGGCCTCCGCCGCCGTCTCGGCTGCGGCCGCGGCACGGGCGCTGCGCCGGGGCTTGCGCACCGTCGCCGGCAGCAGGGTCTGCGTCTGCTCCAGCGCCAGCTTCGCCGCGGCCTGCTCGGCGGCCCGCCGACTTCCGCCGCTGCCCAGCACCTGGATCGACAGCTTCGGCACCGAGCACTCGACCTCGAACAGCTGGTTGTGCGCGGCGCCGTGGGTGGCCACGACCGCATACACCGGCAGCGGGATCTTGCGGCTCTGCAGCCACTCCTGCAGCAGCGTCTTGGCGTCCTTGCCGAGCGTGTTCGGGTCGACGTTGCGCAGCACCGGATCGTAGAGCCTGCGGATCGACTGCTGGGCGGCGTCGAAGCCGCCGTCCAGGAAGATCGCGCCGAACAGGGCCTCGAGGGTATCGGCGAGGATCGACGGACGTCGGAAGCCGCCGCTCTTCTGCTCGCCCTCGCCCAGCAGCAGGCAGGTGGCCAGTTCGATGCGCTGCGCGACCTCGAACAGGGTCTGCTGCTTGACCAGGTTGGCGCGAAC
>JAIYAG010000394.1 GCA_027489195.1 Burkholderiales bacterium
CCGACTGGGCCGCGCGCGGCGTGCGCCGCGTCGACGGCCGTCCGCTCGAGGCCTCGCAGACCGCGTCCGCGCTGCTGCTGCCGGCCGGGCCTGCGGGCCCGGCCTTCGTCGTGCTGCGCAACTTCGACGCCGTCTACGCGTACCACGCGGCCGAGAGCTATGCGCTCGCCATCGTGCACCTGGCCGACCGCCTGCGCGGCGGCACGCCCTTCGTCACGCCCTGGCCGACCGACGACCCCGGGCTGTCGCGGGCCGAGCGCCGCGAGCTGCAGACGCTGCTGCTGGCCCGTGGCCATCCGATCGGCGAGGCCGACGGGATGATCGGCAGCCTGAGCCGCCGCGCGATCCGCGACGAGCAGGCGCGCATCGGCCTGCCGCAGGACGGTCGCGCCGGAATGAAACTGCTGACCACGCTGCGCCGCGATCCGCCCGCCGCGTCGCGCTAGCATGCGCGCCACACAACGAGGAGACGGCATGTCGACGACGGAACGGATCGGATTCATCGGCGCATCGGGGCTGATGGGGCACGGCATGGCGAAGAACCTGCTGGCCAAGGGGTACCCGGTGGCCCTCACCGTGCACCGCAACCGCGAGCGTGTCGCCGACCTGCTGGCCGCGGGCGCGACCGAGGCACCGAGCCCCGCCGCGCTCGCCGCGCAGTCGAGCATCGTGTTCATCTGCGTGACCGGCTCGCCGCAGGTCGAGGCGGTGGTGTCGGGCGCCGACGGCCTGCTGTCGATGAAGCGCCAGGGACTGACGATCGTCGACTGCTCGACCAGCGAGCCCGACTCCACCGCGAAGCTGCGCGCGCTCGCCGCGGACGCCGGCGCGAGCTTCGTGGACGCGCCGCTCGCCCGGACCCCGGTCGAGGCCGAGCTCGGGCGCCTGAACGTGATGGTCGGCGCCGACGCCGCCGCCTTCGCCCAGCTCGAGCCGGTGATCCGCGCGTTCGCCGAGAACGTCTTCCACGTCGGCGGCCCGGGTGCCGGCCATATCGTGAAGCTGCTGAACAACTTCATCGCACAGGCGATCTGCACTGCCACGGCCGAGGCCTTCGCCGTCGGACAGCGCGCCGGCATCGATGTCGGCAAGCTCGTCGAGCTGGTGTCGGCGGGTGCCGTGAACTCGGGCATCTTCCAGGCGATGGCCAAGACGCTGACCGGCGATCTCGGTGGCCTGAAGTTCGAGCTCGACAACGCGCGCAAGGACGTCCGCTACTACACGCACCTGGCCGAGAACCTGTCGATTCCGACGGTGGTCGGCGAGGCGGTCCACCAGTCGCTCGCGCTGGCCTCGGCGCTCGGCCATGGCAAGAAGTACGTGCCCTCGCTGGTGGAGGCGCAGGAGCAGCTCACCGGGGCGAAGATCGTTCCGAGGTAGGGAGGGCTACAGCCGGGCGGCATCGAGGCATCGCCCGGCTACAGCCGGGCGATGTGCAGCCCGCCGTCGACGTGGACGGCCTCGCCGGTGGCGAAGGGCAGCGCTCCCGAAGCGAGCGAGGCGACCGTGCGGCCGACCTCGGCCGCCTCGCCCCAGCGCCCCTGCGGCACGAGGCCGTCTTCGATCAGGGCGTCGTAGCGCGCGGTGACCGGCTCGGTCATCGGCGTGCGCACGATGCCCGGACGGACCTCCCAGACGGCGATGCCGTGCGCGGCGAGCCGCAGCGCCAGCAGCCGCGTCATCATCGGCAGCGCGCTCTTCGACAGGCAGTACTCGGCGCGCTCGGGCGACGCGTGGGTCGCGCTGATCGAGGACACGGTGACGATCGAGCGCGGGCGGCGGCCGACGCCATCGGCATCGCCATCGCCATCGGCCAGCATCGTGCGGGCCACCGCCTGCGCGAGGAAGAAGGGCGCACGCAGGTTGACCGCGAGCACCCGGTCGAAGTCCTCGGGACGCAGCGCGAGCAGGTCGCCGCGGCGCACCGCGGGCACGCCCGCGTTGTTGACCAGGCAGTCGATGCGCCCCGACAGCGAGTGGGCCGCCTCGAGCAGCGCACCGTGCCCGTCGAGCGTGGCCACGTCGCCCGCGTGGAACACGGTGCGTGCGCCGCGCGTGGCGAGGCCGGCGAGCGTGGTCTCGGTGTCCGCGTCGTGGGCGAGGTCGCCGAGCGCAAGGTCGAAGCCCGCGTCGGCGAGCGCCCAGGCGATGCCGCGGCCGATGCCGCGGTTGGCGCCGGTGACCAGCGCGACGGGGCGCGATGCCGGGTCGGCCGCGGGGCCGAACCGCTCCGACATCGGCGCGCCGTGCACCGGGCGCCCCCCTACTTCAGGTACTCGGGCGAGATCAGCTTCGGCAGGATCAGCGCCACGTCCGGCCACACGATGACCAGGACCAGCACGCCGAGCATCGGGATCAGCATGATCATCGTGTCCTTGAGGACCGAGGCCATCGTCACCTTCGCGATCGAACAGGCGATCATCAGACACAGCCCGTACGGTGGCGTCACCAGGCCGAAGGCCAGCGACACGATGCCGATCATCGCGAAGTGCACCGGGTCCATGCTCACCGCCTGGGCCAGCGGCTGCAGGATCGTGCCGACGATGATGATCGCCGGGATCGCGTCGAGGAAGCAGCCGACCACCAGGAACACCGCGGCGATGAAGAAGCCCGTCTGGTACAGGCCCATCCCCCAGCTGCCGACGTTGGCGAGGATCGCCTTCGGGATCTGGTAGTAGGCGAGCAGCCAGCCGAACGCGCTGGCGGTGCCGACGCAGAACAGCGCGACCGCGGCCTGCCGGCCGGTGTCCGTCAGCGCGAGCTTCAGGCCCGACAGGTTCATCTCCCGGTACACGATCATCGACAGCACGCCCGCGTAGAGCACGGCGATGCACGCCGACTCGGTGGCGGTGAACCAGCCGAAGATCTTGCCGCCGATGATGATCACCGGCGTCATCAGCGCGGGCAGCGCCACGAGGAGCGCGGCCAGGAAGACCTTCAGGGTCGAACGTCCGTAGGTCGGATAGCCGCGGCGCTTCGCATAGAGGTGGACGGTGGCCATCTGCACCAGCCCGAGCAGCAGCCCAGGGATCACGCCCGCCAGGAACAGCGCCCCGATCGACACCGACAGCACGCCACCCCAGACGATCATCAGGATCGACGGCGGGATGATGACCGCGAGCACCGCCGAGACCGCGGTGATCGCGACCGAGAAGCTGTCGTCGTAGCCTTCCTTCCTCTGCGCGTCGATGAAGATCTTCGACTGGCTGGCGGCGTCGGCGGTCGAGGAACCGGAGATGCCGGCGAAGAAGATCGACAGCACGACGTTGATCTGCGCGAGGCTGCCCGGCAGGTGGCCGACCATCGCGCGCGACAGCGTGACCAGACGGTCGGTGATGCCGCCGATGTTCATCAGGTTGGCGGTCAGCAGGAAGAACGGCACCGCCAGCAGGATGAACGAGTTGTAGGCGTTGAAGGTCTCCTGCACCAGCGTCATC
>JAIYAG010000223.1 GCA_027489195.1 Burkholderiales bacterium
CGGATCGACTGCTGCAGCTGGGGCGTGAGCGCGAGCTGCTGGGAGAACCTGAGCTGTAGGGACGGTTTCATCGACGAGGGCCTGGGCGGCCCGGCGATCCCGTCACATGCGGAACTCTTCGCCGAGATAGGCCTTGCGAACGCGATCGTCCTGGATCACTTCGTCGGGCCGCCCGAAAGCAAGAACGATACCATCATTGATGATGTAGGCGCGGTCGCAGATCCCGAGGGTTTCCCGCACGTTGTGGTCGGTGATCAGCACGCCGATCGAGCGCGCCTTGAGGAAGCGCACGATCCGCTGGATCTCGATCACCGCGATCGGGTCGACGCCGGCGAAGGGCTCGTCGAGCAGGATGAACCGGGGCGAGGTGGCGAGCGCCCGGGCGATCTCGACGCGGCGCCGCTCGCCGCCCGACAGCGACTGCGCCGGATTCGAGCGCAGGTGCGAGATCTGGAGCTCGTCGAGCAGCGCGTCGAGCCGGCGCTGCAGTTCCGGCTTCGCGAGCGGGCGGCCCTCGGCGTCGACCTGCAGCTCGAGCACCGCGAGCACGTTCTCCTCGACGCTCAGCTTGCGGAAGACCGACGCCTCCTGGGGCAGGTAGGACAGCCCGAGGCGGGCCCGCTTGTGGATCGGGAGTCGGCTGATGGAGTGGCCGTCGAGCTCGATGGCGCCGCCGTCGGTGGGGACGAGCCCGGCGATCATGTAGAAGCAGGTGGTCTTGCCGGCGCCGTTGCGCCCGAGCAGGCCGACGACCTCGCCGCTGCTCACGTCGACCGACACGTCCTTGACGACGGTCCGGCTGCCGTAGACCTTCATCAGGTTGCGGGCGACCAGCCGGCTCGCAGGGGGCGTTGCGGCCGCTGCCGCTGCCGCCGCCGCGGGCGACTCGTCGGCGCCCATCAGCGCGGCTCCGCCGGACGCGGCGCGACGGCCGGGCCCGCGCCGGGGCGCGCCGCACCGCCCGGCGAGGGGGCGGGCGCCGGGGCAGGCGTGGCGGCGGCGCCGTCGCCGAGCCGCGGCTGGATCACGACGCGCACGCGTCCGCCGGTCACCGCCGGGCCGGTCGCCGTGCCGCCTTCGACCTCGTACTGCTCGGTCCGGCTGTCGTAGACGATGACCGCGCCCTCGATCTCGTCGACGACCCGGGTGCCCTCGAGGCGGCGGACCTTGGCCCGGCCGGTGAAGCGCAGCCGCTCGGTCTTGCCGTCGTAGTGGACCTCCTCGCCGTAGCCCTCGACCCACTCGTCGATGCCGTCGCGTTTCTGGCGGAAGCTCGCGAGGCGGCCGTTGGCCGTGCCGTACTGGTAGCCCTCGGCGTCCTGCCTCAGCACGAGCCGGTCGCCCCGCATGGTGATCGTGCCGCGGGTCAGGACCACCGAGCCGGCGAACACGTTGACCTGCTTGAGGTCGTCGTAGTTCATCCGGTCGGATTCGACATTGGTCGGCTTGTAGCGGTCGGCCCGCTCGGCGAGCGCCGGCGGCGCGAACAGGAGGATGGCCAGGCTCGCGATACAGGCCGCGACGAGGCGTGACAGCGGACCGGGTTGTCGGGGCATCGGGGAGATCGGGAACTCCGTCTGCGACGGCTCAGCGGGTGCCGCCGGCGGGCGCAGGCTCCGCCCGGTCCGGCGCGCCGGCGGGCGGGGCGGATGGGGGCACGACCACGCGAACCTGCGAGTTTACCCGCAATTGCCGGGTGCGATTGTTCAACTCCATGCCGACGCCGTTCAACTGCTGGCCGCCCTGGATGAGTGCCACCGGCCAGTCGGTGCGCACGATGTCCTCGTCCGGGAGCACCACCGCGTACTCGGTCTCGACCTTCATCGGCGCGGCCCGGTCGGTCGCCGCGCGGGTGAGCACCACGTTGCCCGACAGCCGAGCCTCCTCGCCACCCTGGATCAGGCGGCCGCGGTTGGCGGTGATGGTGATGCGGGGGCGCGCCGGATCGAGGCTCACCATCACCGGGTCCTCGAAGTCGGCGACGTCGTCCTCGGGAAAGTGCTGGAGCTGGCTCGCCTCGAGGCGGTAGGAGGGCTCGCCCTGGTCGTTCATCGTCAGCAGGGCCATCCGCTCGACGAAGTAGTCGGGGCGGTCGGGCGGCACCTTCCGGGGCACCCTCGAGCCGCCGTCGGCGTTCGAGACCTGAGCCAGGTAGAAGGTGAAGAGCCCCAGGGCCCCGAGCAGCACCACCGACACCACGGCGGCGATCCGATCCAGGGAGCGGGCCTTCATCGTGAGGGTGTCGTCGGCGCGGGAGGGACGACGCGGCTCAGGCGACGCGGCCGTCGAAGCGGCCGAGCATCGCGTCGAGGCGGCCCTGCACGCGCAGCAGGTGCTCGGCGAGTTCGCGCACGGCGCCGCCGCCGGCCGGTGCGGTCGCGGTCCAGTGGGCGACGCGCAGCACCTCGGGGGCGGCATCGGGCACGGCAGCCGCGAAGCCCACCGCATGCATCGCCGGCAGGTCGGGCCAGTCGTCGCCCATGAAGCCGGCCTGCGCGGGCTCGAGGCCCGACTGCGCGCACAGCTCGCGCATCGCCACCGCCTTGTCGCCGATGCCCTGGAGCACGGTGTCGATGCGCAGCTCGCGTGCGCGCTGCTCGACGATCGCGGAGCTGCGCCCCGTGACCAGCGCCACCCGGATGCCCGCCTCGCGCAGCAGCACCAGGCCCAGGCCGTCGCGCACCGAGAAGCGCTTGAATGCCTCGCCCGAGGGGCCGATGTGCAGGCCGCCGTCGGTCAGCGTGCCGTCGACGTCGAAGGCCATCAGTCGCACGGCGGCGGCCCGCTCCACGGCGGTCGCGCTCATACGACGCGCGCCGTCAGCAGGTCGTGGATGTTCAGCGCGCCGACCATCCGCTGCCCGGCATCGAGCACCAGCAGCTGCCCGATTCGGCGTTCCTCCATCCGGCGCACCGCCTCGACCGCGAGCGCCTCGGCGTTGATCGAGGCCGGGGTGCGCGTCATCACGTCGTCGACCCGCAGCCCGCCGATGTCGGTGGTGCGCTCGAGCAGCCGGCGCAGGTCGCCGTCGGTGAAGATGCCGGCCACCCGACCCTCGCGATCGACGACCGCGGTCATGCCCATGCGCTTGCGGGTGACCTCGAGGATGGCGGCCGGCAGCGGTGCGCCCAGCGGCACCGACGGCAGGGCGTCGCCGCTGCGCATCACGTCGGAGACGCGGGTCAGCAGCTTGCGCCCGAGCGAGCCGCCCGGATGCGAGCGCGCGAAGTCGTTGGCATCGAAGCCGCGCGCATCGAGCAGGGCGACCGCGAGCGCGTCGCCCAGGGCGAGGGCCGCCGTGGTGCTGGCCGTGGGCGCGAGGTTCAGCGGGCAGGCCTCCTTGTCGACGCGGGCATCGAGGTGGGCGTCGGCCTCGCGCGCGAGCGGCGAGTCGGGGTCGCCGGTCATGGCGACCAGCTTGGCGCCCTGGCGCTTGACCGGCACGACGATCGCCAGCAGCTCCTCGGTACGCCCGGAATTGGACAGCGCGACGAACACGTCGTCGCGGGTGACCATGCCGAGGTCGCCGTGGCTGGCCTCGGCCGGATGCACGAAGAAGGCCGGGGTGCCGGTGGAGGCGAGGGTGGCGGCGAGCTTGCGCGCGACATGCCCGGACTTGCCGATCCCGCTGACGACGACGCGCCCGCGGCAGCCGAGGATGAGCCGGCAGGCCTCGACGAATCCGGGCCCGATGCGGGCCCCGAGCGCCCCGACCGCCTCGGCCTCGATGCGCAGCACCTCTCTCGCCTGCGCGACGAGGCGGTCCGCGTCGGCCGGCGTGGCTACAATCGGGTCGGTCATCGGTCGAGTATAGCGTGCTGCCCTGTGCGGCTCCGCGCTGCGCCGACCCCCGCCTCCTCCGGAAAACCCCTGCCATGCCCGCCTCGCGCCGCCGATGCTGACGGCCCTCGAAGTCACCTTGCTGCTGCTCGCGGCGAGCATCGTCGCGGTGCTGCTGCTGCGCGCGCTCGGCATGCCGGCACTGGTCGCCTACCTGCTCGTGGGCGTCGTGCTCGGCCCGTACGCGGGCAACCTCGCGGCCAACACGGAGGCGGTCCACATCCTCGCCGAGCTCGGCGTGGTGTTCCTGATGTTCACGCTGGGCCTGGAGTTCAACCTCGCCAAGCTCACCGCGATGCGCCGCTTCGTGCTCGGGCTCGGCTCGGCGCAGGTCTTCGCCACCATCGGCGCGGTGGTGCTCGCCTCGGTCGCGCTGCCGGCGGCCTGGCTCGCCTGGGCGCTGCCCGGCGGGCTCGACTGGCGCGGCGCGCTGGCGCTGGGCGGGGCGGTCGCGATGTCCTCGACCGCCCTGGTGAGCAAGCTGCTGGCCGAGCGCCGCGCGCTCGAGACCGATCAC
>JAIYAG010000240.1 GCA_027489195.1 Burkholderiales bacterium
GAGCTTTCCGAAGAGCCTCGACGCGATCTTCGGCGCGGCCGAGGTGATCTCGAAGCGCGTCGCCGCGCTGACGGGAGGCCGGTTCCAGATCTCCGTGCACGCGGCCGGCGAGATCGTTCCGGGGCTGCAGGTGCTCGACGCGGTCCAGGCCGGCAACGTCGAGATGGCGCACACCGCGCTCTACTACTTCTTCGGCAAGGACCCGGCCTGGGCCGTGGGCGCAGCGATTCCGTTCGGCCTCAACGCGCGTCAGCACGCCGCGTGGTGGCATCAGATGGGCGGCAAGGAGGTGTTCAACGAGTTCAGCTCCCGCGTCGCCGGCGTGACCTGCTTCCTCGCGGGCAACACCGGCGCGCAGATGGGCGGCTGGTTCCGCAAGGAGATCAACAGCGTCGAGGACCTGAAGGGCCTGAAGTTCAGGGTCGGCGGCTTCGCAGGCCAGGTGCTCACGAAGCTCGGCGTCGTGCCGCAGCAGATCGCCGGCGGCGACATCTATCCGTCGCTCGAGAAGGGCACGATCGACGCGGCCGAATGGATCGGGCCGCACGACGACGAGAAGCTCGGCTTCCACAAGGTCGCGAAGTTCTACTACTACCCCGGCTGGTGGGAAGGCGGCCTCGGCGTGCACGCGATCGCGAACGACAAGGCGCTCGCCGCCCTGCCGGCCGACTACCGTGCGGCACTCGAGGCCGCCTGCGAGGAGGCGAACGCCTACATGCTCGCGCGCTACGACGCGACCAATCCGCAGGCGATCAAGCGGCTCGTCGGCTCGGGCGCGGTGCTCAAGCCCTTCCCGAAGCCCGTCCTGGATGCGTGCTTCAAGGCCACGCAGGATGTGTACGCCGAGACGCGGGAGAAGTTCCCGGAGTTCCGCAAGCTGCACGATCACTACTTCGGCGTGCAGCGCGACCTGATCACCTGGTTCCGCGTCACCGAGAACACCTTCGACGACTACATGGCGTCGATCAGGCGCTGAACCCTCCGCTCCGTGTCCGACGACACGGAGCGGACGGCTCACCGCGCCGCGTCGAACCGCGGCCGCATCAGCACCGCCGCCGCCAGCAGCACCCCGCAGGCGAGCGCCGACGGCCCGCCGAAGCCGCTGCGCTCGGCGAGGTAGGCGGCGGCCACCGGGCCGACGATCTGCCCCGCACCGAACGCGGCGGTCATCACGCCGATCGCCCGCGCGCTGCCCGCCGGATCGAGGCCGCGCGCGAAGGGCAGCGCCAGACCGCTCGCCGGGATGAAGGTCGCGCCGAGGCCGAGGGCCGCGATCGCGGCGGCGACGATCGAGTCGCCGGCGAACAGCGGCACGAGCGCGGTGACGCCCTGCAGCAGGTAGCAGCCGACGATCGCAGCGCGTGCGCCCGAGCGCTGCGCCACGCCGCGCCAGAACGCGATCGACGGCAGCGCGACCGCGCCCACCAGCACCCAGATCCAGGCGGCCGCGGCCGGCGCGTAGCCGGCGGCGCGCACCATGGCCGGCAGGTAGGTGGCATGGATGACATAGCCCAGGCCGAACAGACCGTAGGCGAGGACGGCGGCCTGGAAGGCGCGCGGGGCGGGCGGATCGGCGGGTGCTGCGGCCGCGACGGGGGCAGCGGCATCGGCGGGCGCTGCAGCCGCGACCGGAGCCGCGGCCGCCCCGGGGTCGCCGGCCGGCGCCGCCGCGGCGCCATGCGTGCGCGCCGCGCCAGCCTGCACCACGCCCGCCGGCGCCCACGCATACAGCGCGGACACCGACGCGATCGCGGCCGCCGCCGCCCAGGTGCCCGGCCACGGCAGGCCGGCGGCCACCGCCGCCTGCACGCCCAGCGCCGACACGACGATGCCGATGCCGACGCCCGAGTACAGCCAGATCGTCCGGTCGGCCTGCCCGATCGCGGCCAGCCGCTCGAGCACCTGCGTGGAGACGAACACCAGCGCGAACGCGCTCGCCATGCCGGCCACGAAGCGCACGGCCATCCACGCGACGATGCCGTCGAGCAGCGCCATCGCCAGCAGCGCGAGCACCGACACCACCAGCCCCGCGCGCAGCCCGCGCGACTGCGCGAGGCGCCCCGGGATCCGCGACGCGGCGAGCGCGCCGATCAGGTAGCCGACGAAGTTCGCCGACGCGACCCAGCCGGCGCCGCGCAGGCTCAGCACCTCGGCGGCGAGCATGTCGGGCAGGATCGGCGTGTAGACGAAGCGCGAGATGCCCATCACCGCGACCAGCGCGGCGATGCCGGGCCACAGCGCCCGCCGGACGGCGGCGCGGGTCGGTTCGGGGAGACGGTTCACCGCGGCCCGCGGGCCGCGGACGGCCTCAGCGCAGCGTGGCGGGGCCGCCGGACGTCGACACCGTGGCGGCGCTCGAGGCCGTCGAGGCGACCGGCGCCGACACCTGCTGCAGCCGCGGACCGGGCTCGTAGGCCCAGCGCTTCCAGGCATCCAGCACCATGTTCGGGTACTCGGGCCGCCCGAGGCTGCCGTTGTAGCGGCCGAGCGCGCGATACAGGTCGCCGCGCTCCATGTCGAGGTAGTGGCGCAGGATCACGCAGCCGTAGCGCAGGTTGGCGCGCGCATCGAACAGGCCCGAGGGCTCGCCGTCGCCGATCAGCCGGGTCCAGAACGGCATGACCTGCATGTAGCCGCGGGCGCCGGCCGAAGAGATCGCATGGCGGCGGAAGCCGCTCTCGACCTGGATCAGCCCGAGCACCAGCTGCGGGTCGAGCCCGGCACGCTGCGCCTCGTAGCGGACCATCCGCAGGAACTCGACGCGCTCGGAATGGGTCGGCTTGTGACGCGCCGGCAGCCGCGCGGCCATGTCGGCGAGCCAGTCGACGCGCTCCATCGTGGAGGCGAAGCGCGGCTCGGGCGGGGAGCGGTCCTGCATGGCAGCGACCAGCGCGACGCGCACCGAGTCCGACAGCGGCTCGTAGATCTGTGCACCGGCACGTGCGGCAGGCGGAGCGGCCAGCCCGGCCGCGAGCACGACCGCGGACACGCATGCGGTCGCGTACGCCCGCCATCGTGTCCCTGCCTCGGTCTTCGTCCGGTTGCCGCCTGTCAGCACGCCTTGAGCGCTTCCATCACCGCGTCGAAGGCCCCGTCGAGCGGCACCTGCGTGGTGGTCATCCCCCGCCGCACCGTCAGCTCGACCTGGCCTTCCTTGAGCCCGCGCTCGCCGACGGTGACGCGAAGCGGCACGCCGATGAGCTCCCAGTCGGCGAACATCGCACCCGGCCGCTCGTCGCGGTCGTCCAGGATCACGTCGATGCCCGCCTGAATCAGTCGATCGTACAGTCCGTCGGCCGCGGCCTTGACGTTTTGCGAGCGCGAGTAGCCGAGCGGCGTGATCACGAGGTCGAACGGCGCGATCGGCCGGGGCCAGACGATGCCCTTCTCGTCGTGGTTCTGCTCGATGGCGGCCGCCGGCAGCCGGGTGATGCCGATGCCGTAGCAGCCCATCTCGATGGGCTTGGACTTGCCGTCCTCGTCGACGAAGCTGGCGTTCATCGCGGTGGAGTACTTGGTGCCGAGGTAGAACACATGGCCGACCTCGATGCCGCGCTGGATCGACAGGCGCCCGCGGCCGTCGGGCGACGGGTCGCCGTCGACGACGTTGCGCAGGTCGGCGACGGTCACCCCGCCCTCGCCCGGCATCGGCAGGTCGCGGCCCCAGTTCACGCCGGTGAAGTGGTGGTCGACCACGTTGGCGCCGCAGACGAAGTCGCTCATGTTGGCGACCGTGCGGTCGACGACGAGCTTGACCGGATGGGTGGTGCCGATCGGGCCGAGATAGCCGGGCGTGCAGCCGAAGTGGGCCACGATCTCGGCCTCGGTCGCGAACCGGAAGCCCGCGAGCCCGGGCACCTTGCCGGCCTTGATCTCGTTGAGCTCGTGGTCGCCGCGCACCAGCAGCAGCCAGACCTGCGTGAAGACGATGCGCCGCGGCGTGTCCGGGTCGGCGCCGTCCTTGAGCGGCTCGAGCTCGTCGACCGCCAGCACCAGCGACTTCACGGTCTGCTGCAGCGGCAGCCCGAGCAGCGCGGCGACGTCCTCGCAGCGCGCCTTGCCGGGCGTGGGCGTCTTCGCGAAGGGCTGCGCGGGCGCGGCGCGCTCCGCGACCAGCGGCAGCGCTTCGGCGAGCTCGACGTTGGCCGCGTAGCCGGAGTCGGCGCAGTACGCGATCGCGTCCTCGCCGGTGTCGGCGATGACCTGGAACTCGTGCGAGGCCGAGCCGCCGATCGCGCCGGTGTCGGCCGCGACCGCCCGGAACTGCAGCCCCATGCGCTCGAAGATCCGCACGTAGGCGTCGAACATCGCCTGGTAGCTGACCAGCGCGGTCTCGGGCGAGCGGTCGAACGAGTACGCGTCCTTCATCGTGAACTCGCGCCCGCGCATCACGCCGAAGCGCGGGCGCCGCTCGTCGCGGAACTTCGTCTGGATGTGGTACAGGTTCTTCGGCATCTGCCGGTAGCTGCGGATCTCCTGGCGGGCGATGTCGGTGATCACCTCCTCGGAGGTGGGCTGCACGATGAAGTCGCGGTCGTGGCGGTCCTTGATCCGCATGAGCTCGGCGCCGTACTTCTCCCAGCGGCCCGACTCCTGCCACAGCTCGGCGGGCTGGATCACCGGCATCAGCAGCTCGATCGCGCCGGCCCGGTTCATCTCCTCGCGCACGATGGCCTCGACCTTGCGGATCACGCGCAGCCCCATGGGCATGTACGAGTAGATGCCGCCGGCGAGCTTGCGGATCATGCCCGCCCGGGTCATCAGCCGGTGGCTGGCGACCTCGGCGTCGGCGGGCGCTTCCTTGAGCGTCGTGATCAGGAATCGGGAGGCTTTCATGGGCAGCGGGTCGTCCCGCTGTCATGCGGGCGCGTCGATATAATCGGTTCAATTCTAAGGGATCGAGGGGTAGCCCATGCTGGACAAGGACGGCTATCGCCCCAACGTCGGCATCATCCTGGTCAACCAGCGCAACGAGGTCTTCTGGGGCAAGCGGATCCGCGAGCATTCGTGGCAGTTCCCGCAGGGCGGCATCGACCGGGGCGAGACGCCCGAGCAGGCGATGTACCGCGAGCTGCACGAGGAGGTCGGACTGCTGCCCGAGCACGTGCGGATCATCGGCCGCACCCGCGACTGGCTGCGCTACGAGGTGCCGCAGAACTGGGTGCGCCGCGAATGGCGCGGGCACTACCGCGGCCAGAAGCAGATCTGGTTCCTGCTGCGCCTGATCGGCAAGGACTCGGACGTGTGCCTGCGGGCCACCGAGCACCCCGAGTTCGACGCCTGGCGCTGGCACGACTACTGGATCCCGCTCGATGCGGTGATCGAGTTCAAGCGCGGCGTGTACCAGCAGGCGCTGACCGAGCTGTCGCGGCTGCTGTTCGGGCGTCAGGACGGCCGCCCCGAGCCCTCGCGCTTCCTGCGCCAGCACGCCCGGTCGCGCGGTGCGCGCGGCGACGGGGCGCGGCCCTCGGCCGAGGCCCCCCGCCACGAACCCGTCCACCACGATCCGGCGCGACCGGGCGACGCGCTGGTGCCGGCCGACCCGGTGCTGCACGCCGACCCCGTGCTCCGGCCGATGCCGCTGGACTCGGCCTTGCCGGACGCGCAGGCCCTGGAGGCCGTGCCGCCGCGGACGGCCGACCCTCAGACCTGAGTCAGCAGCGGCCGGCCCGCGAAGTAGGCCGCGACGTTGTCCAGCGTGAGCCGGCCCATCGCGGTCCGGGTGTCGTGCGTGCCGCTCGCGTGGTGGGGCTGCAGCACGACGCGCGGGATGTCGATCAGCGCCTGCGGCACGTTCGGCTCGTCGTCGAAGACGTCCAGACCCGCGCCGCCCAGCGCGCCCGTGGCCAGCAGCTCGACCATCGCCGGCTGGTCGACGACCGAGCCGCGGGCGATGTTCACGAAGTGGCCGGTGGGTCCGAGCGCCTCGAGCACCGCGCGCGAGACGATGCCCTTGGTCGCGGCGCCGCCCGGGCAGGCCGCGATCACGACATCGGCCCAGCGGGCCATCTCGACCGGATCGGCGTAGTAGGCCCAGTCGACCGGCTTGCGGTTCGGGCCGTGGTAGGCGATCTCGGTGCCGAACGACGCGCAGCGCTGCGCGATCGCCTGGCCGATGCGGCCCAGCCCGACGATGCCCACGCGGCGCTTCGCGACCGCGGTGGTCAGCGGCAGCCCGCCGCGCTTGACCCACGAGCCGTCGCGCACCCAGCGGTCGGCGGTCACCACCTGGCGCAGCGACGCGAGCATCAGCGCGACCGCGAGGTCGGCGACGTCGTCGGTCAGCACGTCCGGGGTGTTGGTCACCGCGATGCCGTTCGCCTTGGCATGGCCGAGGTCGATCGCGTCGACGCCGACGCCGAAGCAGGACACCAGCTTGAGCTTCGGCAGCGCCTTCATCAGCGCGGCCTCGCAGCCGCGCCCGCCCGAGGTCACGACGACCTCGCAGGTGTCGGCCAGCGCGGCGAGCAGGGCCGGCTTGTCGGCGGCCTCGTGGTAGCGGTGCACCTGCCAGGTCGATTCGAGTTCCTGCTGGGTGCCGGCATGCAGGGACGACAGCAGGAGGACGGGACGGGTCATGGCGTGGCTCCGGAGGCGTTCGGGTCTTGGGGGCGCCGCAGTATAGACCCGGGCCCGCGCGGCCCGCCCGGGGCCGTTCCGAGGCGCGCGCCCGCGGCCGCGTGCCGGCTCAGGCGCTGCCGGGCGCGCCCCGGAACACCTCGGACTCGCCGTGCGCGGCGAGCAGTTCCATCAGCTTCTTGCGGATCATCATCCCGGGGCGGTCGCTGTCCATCGAGTACTCGACGCCGCGCCGACGCGTGTCGACGAGCGCGTCCGGATCGGTCGATTCGAGGATGGCCTTGTCCTCGCGGGTGATCACATGGTCGAAGTCGATCAGCAGCTGCGCCGGGCAGTCGGCCTCGGTGTCGTTCCGGAACAGCCACTGCGCGAGCATCAGGCTGCCGTCGTCGATCGGCGTGAAGCAGTTGATGATCACGTGCCGGATGCCGCTCGGGTACTCGATGTCGAGCCGGCGCGAGAACGGCAGGTAGTACGCGTTGCGCATGTGGCGCGTGGTGACCGCGTCCTCGACGCCGCTGATGCGGCGGAACGCCGGCGGGTTCGCCGCGTCGATCACGGTCTCGGCATCGAAGCCGTCGGACCGGTCGATCAGCTCGTAGCGGCTGGGGGCCGGCTGCGCCGCGACCCCGAAGGTCGCGCGGTGCACGATGCTGAAGTGGGCGTTGTCGAAGGAGTTCTCCAGCGCCCGCAGCGGGCTGGTCTCCCAGCGCTCGTAGAACTGGAAGATGGTGCGCCAGCCCGGCGCCTCGAACTCGGGGACCTCGAAGATCGGCGCGATCGGGTCCTCGAGCGCGACCCAGGCGTAGCCGTGCTTGGCGGTGCAGTGATAGGCGGTGGTGCGGTAGTCCTCGGGGATCGCGCGATCGGGCGCGTACTGCGGGATCTTCACGACGCGGCCGCTGCCGTCGTAGTTCCAGCCGTGGTAGCCGCAGACCAGCCGCCCGCCCTCGCACCAGCCCTTCGAGAGCTTCGCGGTGCGGTGGCAGCAGCGGTCGCGCAGCGCGGCGGGCGCGCCGTCGGCGTCGAGGAACAGCACGATCGCCTCGCCCAGCAGCGTGAACGGCTTCGGGCCGTCGGCGAGCATCGACAGCGGCATCACCGCGTGCCAGTACCTGCGGAAGATCGCCTGCTTCGTCGTCAGCATGATCGTGCCCCGTTCTCGTGTGTCAGCGCCGCGCGGCCTGCGCCGCGCGCATCGTCGCGACGAGGCCGCGCGCCTCCGCGCGCAGCCCGTCCATGTCCAGGCCCGGGATCGCATCGTCCTCGACGACCGTGCGCCCGGCCACCAGCAGCGCGCGCAGCCGGGGGCGCCCGCCGCTGGCGACGGTCGCGACCGCCGGATCGTGCAGGCCCATGAAGCGCGCGTCGTCCGGCGACCAGACCGCGAGGTCGGCGGCCTGACCGGGCACGAGCGTGCCGATGCGATCGAGCCCGAGCACCTTCGCGCCGCCGGCGGTGCCGATGCGGACCACGTCGTCGGTGCGGATCGCATCCGCCCCGCCGTACGCACGGTGCGCATGCCAGCAGGCGTGCGCCTCGCTCAGCATGTCGGCCGCCTCGTTCGAGGCCGCGCCGTCGACCGCGAGCGAGACGGTCGCGCCCGCGCGCAGCAGCGCCGGCACCGGCGCGATGCCCGAGCCGAGCCGGAAGTTGCTCTGCGGGCAGTGGGCGATGCCAGTGCCGGTCTCGGCCACCTGCAGCACCTCGTCCGGGCTCAGGTGGACCATGTGCGCGAACCAGACGTCGGGGCCCACCCACTCGTGGCGGGCGACGAAGTCCATCGGCGTGCAGCCGTGGACCTCGCGACAGAAGCGCACGTAGTCGGCGGTCTCGGACAGGTGGCTGTGCAGCCGGATGCCCATCGCGCGCGCGGCGCGCGCGATCGGGCGCAGCTCGCCGGGCTCGACCGACCAGGTCGGCGTGGTGGGCGCGCACACGACGCGGCGCATCGCGTCCGGCGCCGGGTCGTGGAAGCGCCGCACGTCGCGCTCGATGGCGGCGAGGAAGGCGTCGAGCGTCTCGGGCGCCGTCTGCGGCGGCGGGTCGACGTCGATCTCGCGGGCCTTCGTCTGCCCGCCCCGGCACAGCACCAGGCGCTGCCCGAGCGCCGTCGCCTCGTCGAACACCGCGGCCGACGCGTCGAAGGGCATGCCGGGCCAGTAGTGGTACTGGTGGTCGGCGACGGTGGTGCAGCCCGACAGCAGCAGCTCGACCAGCCCGACGCGTGCGGCCACGCGCAGCGCCGCCTCGTGGTCGAAGTAGCGTCGGTACGCGACCGGCACCGCCGACAGCCAGGGCACCAGCGGCAGGTCGATGCCCGCGGGCACGCCCTTGAGCAGGCTCTGGAACAGGTGATGGTGGGTGTTCACCCAGCCGGGCTGCACCAGGCAGCCGGCGGCGTCGATCGTGCGCTCGCCCGGGCGCGGCGCGAGCCGACCGATCGCCTCGATGCGGCCGTCGACGATGCGCAGGTCGCCGCCGTCGCGCTCGACGTCGTGGCGCATCGCCGCGCCCGGCAGCCCGGTGAGGATCGCCTCGGCGCCGCGGATCAGGACGGAGGTGTCGTTCATGCGGCGGCGGCGCTCAGGACTTGAGCAGCCTGCGGAGCACCTTGCCCGCGCCGGTGGCGGGCAGCGCATCGCGGAACTCGACGAAGCGGGGCACCTTGTAGGCGGACATGTTCTCCCGGCTCCAGTCGATGACCGCCTGCTCGGTCAGGCGGCCGCCCGCAGTCGGCTTGAGCACGATCACCGCCTTCACGACCTCGCCCTTGGTCGCATCCGGCACACCGATCACCGCGGCCGCGGCGATGTCCGGATGCAGGATCAGCAGGCGCTCGACCTCTTCCGGGAAGACGCTGTAGCCGGAGACCTTGATCATCTCCTTGAAGCGACCCATGAAGGTCAGGTAGCCGTCGGCGTCGAGCCGGCCCATGTCGCCGGTGAACACCCAGCCGTCGCGCAAGGTGGCGGCGGTGGCCTCGGGCCGGTTCCAGTAGCCCCTGAAGTTGCCCGGACTGCGCAGCGTGACCTCGCCCGACTCGCCGACCGGCAGCGTCGCGCCGGTGTCCGGGTCGACGATGCGGCACGACACGCCGGGCGCGAGCCTGCCGTGGCTGCCCCAGCGCACCGCGTCGCTGGGCATGAACGTGTCGCAGGTGTGGGTCTCGGACAGTCCGTAGGCCAGCTCGTAGCACAGCGCGCCGCCGGTGAAGGCCTGCCACTGTCGGGCGAGCGGCTCGGTCAGGACGATGCCGAAGCTGGTGGTGGGATTGAGCCGCAGCGAGCGCAGGTCGAAGCGCCCGGCGTCGGGCACCTGCATGACGGCCACGTTCATCGGCGCCATGCCGTACCACCAGGTGACCCGGTAGCGGTCGATCGCCTGCAGCACCGCCAGCGGATCGAAGCGGTGCAGCAGCACGGTGGTGCAGCCCGCGTACAGCGTCGCGTCGATGCCCATCAGCATGCCGGCGATGTGATAGACCGGCGCGATCGCGAGGGTCACGTCGTCGCCGCGGACGTCGTTGCAGTCGGCGGTGACACCGGTCTTGAAGAGCGCGTTGCGATGGCTGAGCATCGCGCCCTTGGGCAGACCGGTGGTGCCCGAGGTGTAGGTCAGCAGCGCGATGTCGTCGATCGCCGGCGCATGCGCCGGGAGCGTGGCGCCGGGCGGCACCGCCGCGATCGCCTCGAGCAGGTCCTCGGTGCCGGCGGGCCGGGTGCGGGGCGCCTTGAGCTCATCGGGCAGCGCGAGCGTCGGTTCGGGCGGCAGCAGGTCACCGTAGTGGGTGCAGAAGACGTGCGTGATCGACGTCTTCGCCTGCACGGACGCGAGCACCGGATGCAGGACATCGGCCGCGATCACGACGCGGGCCCCGAGGTCGTTCAGCTGGTACTCGAGCTCCGCGGCCTTGAACAGCGGGCCGCAGGGCCCCACGATCGCGCCGAGCTTCTGGATCGCGACATGCGCGACGATGTATTGCGGGCAGTTGTTCAGGAACAGCGCGACCCGATCGCCCGGTACGACCCCGAGCTGCGCCAGCCGGACCGCGAGGGCGTCGCTCCAGCGGTCGAGCTCGAGGTAGCCGATCTCGCGGCCGTACCAGATGAAGGCCGGCTTGTCGGGCCGGGCCCGGGCATGCAGGCGCAGGTAGTCGTGCAGGCACCGCAGCCCCTGCCGATACCGGCTGGGGTCGGGGGCCTCGGTCTCGCTGGCAGCGCTCATCTCGGGCGCTCCGCGTCAGGGCTCGATGGACAGCAGCAGCGGCTCGAAGCCCTCGAGCTCGAAGCGCCAGCGCTCGCCCGCCTTCGGGAACCGGGAGGTGACCAGGCTGCCGAGGATCGCGACGTCGCCCCGACGCATCGTCAGGCCGCGCGACGCGGCGCTGCCGGCCAGCCAGGCGAGCGCATCCAGCGGATGGCCCATCAGGTCGCCGCCCCGGCCGCTGCCGACCGGCACGTCGTCGCAGAACACCCGGCCGACGATGGCCTCGAGATCGAGGCCGGCCCAGTCCTCGCGGCGCATGCCCAGCACCGCGCCCTCGTTCCAGGCGTTGTCGGCCACCATCTGGAAGGCCTCGTCGCCGAGCCGCGCGTAGTCGGCCGCACGGTCGTCGGCCAGCTCGAAGGCCGGGCGCACGGCCGCGACCGCCGCACCCGCCTGCTCGCGGCTGCACCGGCCGCCCGGTGCGGGCAGGTCCGCGCCGAGCTCGACCGCGATCTCGAACTCGATCAGCAGGCGCCCGTAGGCCCCGACCCGCGTGCTCGCCGGCCCCGCCACCACCTGGCCGGACAGCAGCCGGCCCGCGACCGGCGCGTCCAGCCCGACCAGCCGCTGCATCGCGGGATTGGACAGCGCGATCTTCCAGCCGATCGGCGCGCCGCAGTCCTGTGCCTTGAGGTCGACGAAGCGGGCCTGCGCGAGGTAGGCATCGGCCAGGCTGGCGGGGCGGATGCCGGCCGGGAACGACCGGAAGGTCCGGCGCTCGCGATGCTGGGTCAACAGCCACTGGGCTGTCCGGGAGGGGGATGCGGTCATGGCGGCTCGGGCGAGGACGACGATCCGGCAAGCGTAACGCGACCGGCGGCCGCAGGACGATTCCGGTTCGACATCCTGGCAGGGCGGCGGGGCGCCCGCGCGCTCGTCGCCTCGCGGTGCTGCGAGCGGGCCTCGGCACGCCGCCCGGCGTTGCGCGCCGCCCGGTCGGCGGGGGCCGCCTGCGCGCCCCTCGCCCCGGCACCGGGCGCGACCCTACACTGCGGCCGATGCATGCCGCCCCGCCCGGATCGCCGCCACCGCAGGAGCCGCCGCGCAGCCCGCCCTCGCGCGGCAGCGCGCTGCGCGCCGCGGTCGGCGAGCTGCGCGAGCTGATGCGTGGCCACGGTCCGGTGTCCGCATCGCCCGGACTCGCCTCGGGCGCCTTCTCGTTCTGGCTCGCCGTGCTCTGCCTGCTGGGCGTGCTGGCCTTCCGGTTTCCCGAGTACCTGACCACGCCGATGCTGCGCGCGGCCTACGACGTCGAGCTGCTGCGCCAGCTCCTCCTGGTCTCGATGCTGGTCTCGGGCACGGTGGCAGCGATCGATCTCGTGGCCGGCCGGCGGCGCCCGCTGGCCGCCGCTGCGCTCGCGACCGTGCTCGCCGCGGTGGCCCTGGGCGGCCACGGCGTGGAGGTCGGCGACTTCCCCGACGGCACGCCCTACATCGGCCTCGACTGGTTCGTGCTCGACCTGCTGATGTCGGTCGCGGTCTTCGTGCTGCTGGAGCGGCTGCTCCCGATGCGGGCCGGACAGCCGATCTTCCGGGAGGACTGGCAGGTCGACCTCGCCTGGTTCGGGCTCAACCACGCGATCGTGGGGCTGGTGTTCCTGGTGGTGAACCGACTGGTGCACGCCGGCTTCGGCGCCTTCGTCGATCCGCGGCTGCACGATACGGTCGGCGCGCTGCCGTTTCCGGTGGCGCTGCTGGCCTGCCTGCTGGTGGCGGACCTGGCCCAGTACGGCATGCACCGGACGATGCATGCGGTGCCCTGGCTGTGGCGCTTCCACGCCATCCACCACAGCGCGAAGCGGATGGACTGGCTCGCGGGCTCCCGCCTGCACCTGCTCGAGGTCGTGGCCACGCGCGTGGCCGTGCTCGGGCCGCTCTACGTGCTGGGCTTCTCGAAGGAGGTGATGGACGCCTTCATCGTGGTGGTCGGGCTGCAGGCGGTGATGATCCATTCGAACCTGCGGCTGAGGCTCGGCCCGCTCGAATGGCTGTGGGCGACCCCGAGCTGGCACCACTGGCACCACGCCTCGGACGAAGTCGCGATCGACCGGAACTTCTCGATCAACTTCCCGCTGATCGACGTGGTGTTCGGCACGGCCGCGAAGGTGCCGCGCGGCACGCTGCCGCAGGCCTACGGTCTGCGCGACGAGGCGGTCCCGGACACGCTCGCGGGCCAGTTCGTCTGGCCGTTCTCGCGTCCGGGACGCCCACCCGCGCCGCGCTGAGCCGGCGGCACGCCCGCCCGCCTCGCGCGCAGCGCCCCCCCGGCCCGGTCAGCCGACCGCGACGGGCGCCGCCACGCCGAAGCGCTTCGCCCAGGGCGCGAGCGCCGGCAGGATCGACGGATGCAGCGAGACGCCGCGGGCGTTCTGCTCGCGCTTGCGGGCGAGCGCGCGCTCGCCCGGCAGGCGCACCGGCTGTGCCGGGTCCCGCGGCACCGACCCGTGGCAGGCCTGCGCGATCCAGTCGGTCTGCAGCGTGAAGGCGCCGAGCCCCGCGAAGGCCTCGGGGTCGCTCACCCGCACGCAGACCGTCGCGCCCCAGCCTTCGGGCACGTCGGCGCGGCCGTAGCCCGCCAGGCCGCCGGTCATCGCCTCGATGGAGAGCGCCAGCCCGTAGCCCTTGTGACCGGCGTCGACGCCGCCGAGCGGCAGGATCGTGCCCGGCGGCTGCGTGAACAGCACCGCCGGGTCGTCGCTCGGCTGCCCGAGCGCATCGAGCCACCAGGCGTGTGCGCCGCGCCGGCCGGCCGCCTTAAGGCGGTTGCTCATGCCGTTGGTGGTGATGGACGCGGAGATGTCGATCAGCACCGGGTCGCCCGAGGTCGGGAAGCCCACCGCCATCGGGTTCGGCGTGAACACCGCCTGCGTGCCGCCGAAGGGCGCGACGCTGGCCACCGCCGGGTCCGAGCTGTAGATCTCGACCATCAGCCCGCTGCGCACCGTCGCCTCGAGGTAGGCCGCGAGGCAGGCGATGTGGTGGCTGCGGCGGATCGCGACCGTCGCGCAACCGTGCTCGCGGGCGCGCGGCGCGGCCCAGTCGATCGCGCGGCGCACCAGCGCCGGACCGGGCAGCCGGCGGCCGTCCCAGGTCGCGGCGACGGTGCGTTCGGCGATCACGTCGGCTGCGCCCGACTTGGTCATCGTGCCGCGGTCGAGCTCGCCGAGGTAGCCGGCGAGCAGCGCCAGGCCGTGGGTGTCGTGGCCGAGCAGGTCGCCCTCGACCAGCACCTCGGCGACGTCGGTCGCCAGCGCCGCCTCGAGCCCGCTCGCGCCCAGCAGCTCGAGCGCGAACGCGACCAGCGCGTCGGCGTCGTGGCGGGGCGGCGGCGCGCCCGCCGCCTCGGTGGGCGCGGCCATCAGTAGACCGCCCGGCCGCCGGACAGGTCGAAGAC